>DWYZ01000159.1 GCA_019118425.1 Candidatus Blautia faecavium
GCAAGACTGCCGAAATATCTGCGTAACGCACTCCATCCAGAGGCTATAGGGGCATAAATCACTATTTTGTTAGCTGAAATATTGAATTTTCAAGGAGCGAAGCCCATTTCAGGTATGGGAAGTCTTAGTAAATACTTCATGCTCTTCTCCTTTCTGTCAATAAGGTCAGGACCGCCTGTCATAAGCCCCTTTCCAACCCTGTATATAAGTCTTATAAGAAAATCTTTCCTGCACTTCTATCCGCCTTAATTTTATCCTAAATTCCTTACTTCCCTTATCAGCCGCAGAACTCTAAAAATTCCTCTATCGTCTCCGCTGGGTTTGCCCGCTGATTCTGCCGGGCGATCTCATCGTAATATTCTAATTCATGGATAATAACAGGGATTTCTTTGCCAAACTGCTCCTGTATGAATCCAGAGCTGTGCAGCTCCTGCACTACCTCTACCAGCACATCGATAAAGGCCTCTGTCACTTCATAAAGATCCTCTTCTTCATAGTCTTCTTCCTCCAAAGAATCACAAGGGAAACCATTTTCCTCCAGCCATTCCTGGACAATTTCCCGGGACTCTCCAGTTCCAAACTCCAGCTCACAGTTTTGCAGCCAAAACGCATAATTCCACTTTATCTCCAGAGCTTCCTCCTCATCTTCTAAGTCCTCGCCATAGCTCATATAATTGGAAAGCGTATTATAACCTAAAGTTACAGTAGGCTGGCAGGGATCGTCATCCTCGTCATAAACAAACAGGGAAACCGCATAGATATCCTCTTTATTCTCCCAGAATGCAATACAGCGTTTGATCTCCTCTAATAAAATCTCCTTCATTTCATCACTCCTCCTTACTTTAATGTCAGTGTGCTGACATATTCATAAAATTTTTTCTTCTCCCAGATGTGCTCCGTCTTATTACAAGACTTATAGGAAAAGCCTTTTTCCTCGCGCCGCGTTTACCCTTTCAATATATGCAGCTTTTACATTTGCCGCATGAATTCTATGATGGTATAGGGTTTCTTTTCTTCATTATTTAATAAAACAATAACCTTGTCCTCTCCATAAGAAACCTCCGGATAAATCATATCGTTTTGCACTGCCTGTCTTTTATACTCTGTCCTCATCTGGCGGATTGCGAATCCCTCAGGCAAAAAGTCCTCTGCCATGAGCACATACTGACAATTATTTACATGGTGATTGGTGTCCAGATGATGCTTCTGAACAGGAAAGGCTTCTTTTTCCTCCCATTGTTCCGGAAGGCTGATCTTCCTGGGCGCATACACCATATCCAGCTTCGGGGAAAGCTCATAGCCTGCGATGTCTTCGTCAGTCAGCTTCGCGGGATGGCCGGTAGTCAGGTCAAGATTTGTCCAAAAAGAATTGGCATATGCCAGACGTTCTCCTTCCTTTGTATCCATAAAAAAATTACGGGAACCTGAAAACCCTTTAAAATCATAGGGCGCCGTCCCTACGACAATCTCCTCTCCCATACCGGGATATCTATTTACCACCACCTGCCAAGCAGATAACACCCATGTACGCTTCCTGGCCTTTACAGCCTTCATCCCCTGTCCCACAGATTCTGAATGGAACGTACAGCAGTCCTGAAAATAATTTAAAATCCCCGGAAGACTTAAATATCCTTTTTCTCCGATTTCGCTATAACGTACACGTCCTTCAAGCTTATAATACATGGTCTTACTTCTCCTTCAGTGTAATATTTTTGCAGTGTCTTTTCCTTCTAAATATTTTCCCATACCAGCTTCATAATGCGTCCGCTGTTTAACATCCAATACTTATTTTCTCAAAAAAATTTCTGAATTTTCTTCACTGTGAGTCAAAATACATTATACTACAATCCCTGCAATTTTACAGCCTGTCTGGTGAAACAAATTATAAAAAATAATTCCGATCCATAATACGCGGCAGAACATGTTCTATTTATCTGCATAGAGTCGAAAGAACTTGATTATCGTAAAAATCGCAGAGTACTTTTCTCCTACCTGATGTATAAGCAAAAACACCTCCATAAAAATCCTTCCCGGGCAGCCCCTGGATTTTACGGAGATGTTTTTTGTTTCCAGATATTCAATTTTTCATCCCTGTGCTGCAGCATGTCCTTAGAGGCTGTCAGGAATATCAGCCGCGAGGCGGATATTCCCGGCATTCTCTTATTCCAGAGGCAACCCACAAGATTCTTTAATCCTTACTGAAATTTTATCACAGCCTTGATCACCTCATCCTTATGATTCAGACTGTAATCGATCGCTTCCACGCAATCCTTGAAATCAAACTGATGAGACACGATATCCTTTACCGGGATCAGTCCGGAGGAAACGGCCGCGATTGCCTTTGGCCATAAATTCCTGTAGCGGTATACAGAATAGATGGTTCCCTCCATAGCATTTAATGTAGCAATATCCAGCTCCAGGATCGGTTCCGGAGATACGCCCACCAGAGTAACCTTTCCGGCATGTTTGATCAGCTTGCAGGTCTGCAGTGTAGTCACTCTGTTTCCCGCACATTCGTATACCTGATCTGCTCCGCCGCCCGGAAGAGTTTTCGCGAATTCTTCGATGCTTTCTCTTGTGCTGTTAAATACTCGCGTTGCTCCTACTTCCAAAGCCTTTTCCAGACGCTTGTCCATAATATCAGCCACATAGATTTCGCTTACCCCTCTTGCCTTCAGGCTCATGATCGTACACAGGCCGATGCATCCGCTTCCCAGAACAATAGCCGTCTCACCGATCTTGGCATTGGAGAGTTCTGTGGCATGCATGCCTACAGCCAGAGGTTCGATCATCGCGCCTTCCAGGGTAGTCATATTTTCCGGCAGTTTATAGCACATGCTTGCGCTGTGTACACAGTATTCCGCGTTTACGCCGTCTCTTTCTCCAGGAATGGCAAGCATCTTAATGTTTTTACAAAGGTTATAATGTCCTTTCCTGCAGTCCTCGCACTCTCCGCAGGGTACTGCCGGTTCGATGGAAACCTTATCCCCGATCGCAAAGCCTTCTACCCCTTCGCCGATGGCGGTAACCACGCCACCCGGCTCGTGTCCCAGAGCAAGCGGGCCGTCCAGGGTCCAGTTTGCAAGCTGTCCCTCCTGATAAAAATGAAGGTCAGAGCCGCATACGCCTACATATTCCAGCTTAATCTGCAGTTCTCCCTTTCCAGGCTGAGGGATGTCACGCTCCACCCATTCCAGTTTCTGTTTTCCTGTGAGCACACAGACTTTCATTTTACCTTCCATTGCTGTTCTCCTCTTTTCTTATTTATTATTGTTATGCAAAACCTTTTCTACTGCGTTTTTCCATCCTTGATACTTTATCTTTGCAGTTTCTTCCGGCATTTCCGGCGTGTACTTTTTACGCTGGATCTTTTGAAAAATTTCCGGTCCCCATAAGCCTAACGCAAGTCCCGCCGCATACGCCGGGCCGATTCCGGAAAGTTCTTCCGCATCAGGCACCTGTACCGCCGCCCTTGCAATATCGCTTTGAAACTGCATCAAATATGTATTCCTGGTAGGCCCTCCGTCTACCCGGAGTTCTTCCACCTTCATGCCCGCGTCTTCACTCATGGCCTTTACCACATCCGCGATCTGATAAGCGATGCACTCAAGACCGGCCTTAACAAGCTCTGCTTTTTTCGTAGTCCTGGTCATTCCCACAACGGCCGCAGCGGCCCTGCTGTCCCAGTAAGGCGCTCCAAGGCCGGAAAAGGCGGGCACCAAGTAAGTCTGATCCTCCTTCGAGGCTTTTTGCGCAAGCTCCTGCGTCTCCCCCGGAGAAGAGATCAGTTCCAGATCATCCTTCAGCCAGGTGATCACAGCGCCTGTATAATTCAGATTTCCCTCCAGAACATAATTTACCTTTCCCTTCATGCTCCAGGCAAGGGAAGTAACTACACCGTGGGTACTTAAAACCGGCTGTTCTCCAATATTCATCATAATGGAAGAGCCAGTCCCATAGGTAGACTTGATCATTCCCGGTTTCAGGCAGCCCTGTCCGAACAAAGCCCCATGGGAATCTCCCAAGACTCCGTGAATAGGAATCGGCTTAGGCAAAAATCCCTCAAAATCCGTTTCCCCGAAATTAGAATCCGAGTCGCATACCTGGGCCATGTTTTTCACATCAATGCCAAACATATGGCAGATCTCTTCATCCCATTTCAACTCAAAAATATTAAAAAGCTGTGTGCGGGAGGCATTGGAATAATCAGTCTTATAAGATTTTCCTCCCGTCAGCTTATAAATAAGCCAGCTGTCCACTGTACCATGACAGATCGTACCTTCCGCAGCCTTTTCCCTGGCTCCTTCTTCGTTTTCCAGAATCCAGGCGATCTTAGCCGCAGGAAAATAAGGGGACAGGTTCATTCCTGTCTTTTCACGGATCCTTTCTCCCTGGCCCATAGCCTCTACCCGTTCGCAGATATCTACCGCTCTGGCGCACTGCCAGACGATCGCCTGTCCTATGGGCTTTCCTGTGTTTTTATCCCAGGCCAGGGAAGTCTCTCTTTGGTTGCTGATCCCAAGGCCGATGATGCTGTCTTTTTCGATCCCGGACTCTTCTACCAGCCTTCTTACCACTTCCAGAGTATTTTGGTAAATTTCCTCCGGATCATGGGAGACCCAGCCTTTCTCATTTATGATCTGCCTGTGGGCTTTGTCTGTTCTTTTTATCAGATTTCCCTGACTGTCAAAAAGCAAGGCCTTCGTCCCCTGGGTACTCTGGTCAATACTGATCAAATATTTCTCACTCATTTTCCCACCAACTCCAAAGCTTTCTTAACAATTCCTTCTGCATTCAAGCCATAGTAATCAAAGACCTCTTTCGATGTTCCTGTGATCACCGGTTCGTCAGGCAGGCTCATATTGATCACCTTTCTGGGACAGTTGGCCCCTACCACCTGGCTCACCATGGAGCCAAGCCCACCGAAAGGCGAATGCTCTTCCACTGTGATAACCGCCTTTGCATGTTCTGCGGCTTTTATTACCGCCGCCTGATCCAAAGGCTTTACACAGTACATATCCACCACCGTGGCGCTGATCCCTTTTTCCTTTAAAAGGACGGCCGCCTCTTTTGCAGGCTTTACCATTTCTCCGCAGGCAATGACAGCGATATCGCTTCCTTCGCAAAGGACCGATGCCTGGTCCAGCTTAAAAGGAACCTTCCCTTCCTCATAAACCGGATCTACCGCATTGCGTCCTACACGGACATAGGCTGGTTTTTCATCCTTTAAAAGAGCCTTTATAAGCGCTCTGGTCTGCAGATGGTCGCTGGGAATATACACGCGCATATTGGGGATCGCCGCCATTGCGGCAATGTCCTGGGCGGAATGGTGGCTCATGCCAAGCGCTCCGTAGCTGACACCGCCGCTGATCCCTATGAGCTTTACATTGGTATTAGAATAAGCAACGTCTACTTTCGCCTGTTCATAGCTTCTTGCAGAAAGGAAGCAGGCTGGAGAAACAGCATAGGCTTTCTTACCGCATTTGGCAAGGCCGGCGGAAATGCTCACCAGATTCTGCTCCGCAATCCCCGTTTCCACGAACTGCCGGGGATAGGCATCCGCAAAAGGAGTGAAGGAACCGCTTCCCCTGGAATCACTGCAAAGGGCCACGATATCCTTATCTGTCTTCGCCGCTTCCATTAACACTTCGCAGATCATTTGTTTATTGGCAATCTTATTCATGAAGGGCTTCCTCCTTCCTCTTTAAAAAATCCTGCTTGATCTGTACCGCCTCTTCTGCTGTGGGAACCTTATGATGCCATCCCGCTTTATTTTCCATAACAGGAGACCCTTTTCCCTTAATCGTATTGGCAATGAGTACGGTGGGCTTTCCCTTCACCGTTTTCGCTTCTTCAAAGGCAGCTCTTAACTGGGGGATACTGTTTCCATCCGCCACATCGATTACATTCCAGCCAAAGCTTCTAAAACGGTCATGAAGGTCATCCTGATGCATGACGTCCTCCGTATTTCCGGAAATCTGGAGCCGGTTCCTGTCCACCGCCGCGCAAAGATTATCCAACTTATACTGGCTGGCAGCCATAGCCCCTTCCCATACAGAGCCTTCCGCCAGCTCGCCGTCTCCCATGACCGTATATACCCGGCAGTCTAATCCGTCCATCTTTGCCGCCAGAGCCATTCCTACGGAAACCGGAAGCCCGTGTCCCAGGGAACCAGAATTCATTTCAATCCCCGGAAGCTTATTATTCGGATGTCCGATAAATTTAGAGCCAAACTTACTGAACTGTGATATCACATCCTTAATGTCAAAAAATCCCTTTCTTGCAAGCACGGCATAGTAAGCCTCCACAGAATGACCCTTACTCATGATAAATTTATCCCGGTCCGGGGAATCCATATTTTCAGGGCTTATATTCATCTGTTCAAAATAGAGCTCCGTAAGGATCTCCATCACGCTCATGTCCCCGCCGATATGGCCTGCTTTTCCCTCCATGACCATATCCACCACATTTTCTCTCAGCTCATATGCCAGCGCACTTAAATTTTCCATAAGTCCCTCCTTTCTTTTACACAATAAGTATCTATATCTTGTTTAGATTTTATCCATTTTATTTAGTTATGTCAATATTATATTTAGATTTTTATTAAATTTATTTAGTATTTATTTGTATTCTCCATTTCCCTGGGCAATGCGTCTTTTATATTTCATTTTTCTTGTGAATCAAACTATTATCTACTATCCTCACATTTTTGTTTTTTTAAAAAAGTCATTGCTAAATTTACTAAATTTTTGTAATATAGAGATAGAAAAAGGAGGAAGCAGCTATGCCTATACGAGCAAAAGACATTGCCAAGATGCTGAACGTATCAACCGCAACCTTATCCATTGTCCTTAACAATAAGCCCGGCGTCAGCGACAGGACCCGTGCCATGGTCATTAACAAGATCAAAGAGCTTCACTGCGAGTATTTATTAAAAAACATAAAAGATACCCCTTCCGATAAAGCCACCATCGGCTTTGTTGTTTATAAACGCTTCGGCGATATTATCGATGAAGCCCCTTTTTTCAATTATTCACTGGAAAGCATCACGGCCACCTTAAAATCCGAGAATTATGATTTAAAATTCATTTACATGAACAGGCTCTCTTCAGAGGAAGAAAAACGGCAGCAGCTTCTGGAGTCTGACTGTATCGGACTGATCATATACGCAGTGGAAATGTACGAGGACGATCTGGATATCTTTACCAGCACACGCCTTCCCTTTGTCCTTTTGGACAACTCCTTCCAGACCAGGGATGTGGACTGTGTCGCCATCAATAATATCCAGGGGACCTGCAAGGCTATACGGCATTTTCATGATATGGGCCATACGGAGATCGGCTATATCAAATGCAAAATCTCCATAACCAGTTTTAAGGAACGGTTTCGGGAATACCAGCATCAGCTGGAACTTCTCCATCTGCCCTTTTATCCGGAGCATGTGATCGAAGCAGGATATTCAGAAAAATCCGTGAACGCAGCCATAGACGAATATTTAAAATCCCATAAGCCGCCTACCGCGTTTTTTGCGGACAACGATCTTCTGGGATGTTATGCCATGCAGGCTTTTAAGCATCATGGTTTCTCTGTTCCCGAAAACATATCCATCATCGGATTTGACGACCGCCCTATCTGCAAGCTTGTAGATCCGCCCCTGACCACAGTCTCCGTACCTCTTAATCTGTTCGGCCCGTCGGCGGTCAAGCTCCTGCTCACTAAACTCGACGCGCCGCGGACCCAGTCTATCAAACTGGATATAGGAACCAGCCTCATTGAACGCTCCAGCGTGCTGCGAATCCTCTAAAAACGCACTGTCAATTCTGCAGCCTGGGCTTCCTGGCAAAGGAGGAAAGGATCAGCATAAGTATGATGCCGTTAAACATGCAGGCTGTCCGGAAGATTGAAAAAATCTTAAGACAATTTAGAATGTCAAAAGGAGATAATTTATATGACACCAAGATTAATAACCATAGACCTGGACGGAACCCTTTTACGAAACGACTGCACGATCTCTCCCGTTACAAGGGAAGTCATACTTGACTGTATGAAAAATACCGATACTATTTTCGTCCCCTGTACCGGAAGGAGCTACAAAAACAGCCGCTTTGTGCTGAAGGATTTCCCAACCTTTCCGTACTATATCAATGCAAACGGAACTACACTGACAGAAGGCCCTTCTGAAACCCTTCTTCACGCCAGCGTCCTTCCCTTAGAAACCGGCTGTCAGGTTTACTCCGCTGCTAAGGAGTATCAAACTTTTATAGAAATCTATCACGGACTCACTGCCTATGACAGTGCTGTAGGACGGGAAAATTTAAGAAAAAGCGCCTGCGAGGAAGACTATATCGAACAGCTTCTTTATACAAATACACACCTGGAAGACTTGGACGATTTTGTCCTGAAAGAAAAACGCCCCATCAGCAAATTTCATATTGTCTGTGTGGATCCCAAAGAAAAAACGCAGCTGAAAGACCGCCTCTCCCATCTTCCCGGCGTCTTTCCCATCTCCACCACACCATTTAACATAGAAATTTGCTGTAACGGCTGGAGCAAAAGAGAAGGCCTAAAAAAGCTTTGCGAAATTCTTCAGATATCCTCCGAAGAAATCGCCGCCATAGGCGACAGCGAAAATGACTACGAAATGATCCAGTGGGCAGGCTGCGGGATCGCCATGGGAAACGCAGATGAGAAAGTAAAAAATGCCGCACAGTATGTTACGGGAAGCAATGAGGAAGATGGGATTGTGCAGGCGCTTAGGTATTTAGGGGTGCTTGGGTAATTACATTTTAATAGGTTATAAAAGCCAGTTACCGCCCTGCAAAAAGCAGGCCGCAACTGGCTCTTTTTTTACATTATATCATTCTTACTTTTATGACCTGTCAGGCGCATAAAATATTCCTTTTTAAATTTAAACAGCCTTTTCGATCCCCTTGTCTCAGTACTTCAGATCCGCATTCTTCACATCTGTGATAAACATATGCCCTGGCGCATGTGTGATCACAAAAGGCAGTCTACTTTGGATCACTGCATTCTGAGGCGTAACACCGCAGGCCCAGAAAACCGGAATCTCGCCTGGGCGGATCGTTACCGCCTCCCCGTAATCCGGTTTATTAATATCCCTAATACCGATCTCTTCCGGATTTCCAATGTGTACCGGCGCTCCATGCACTCTCGCCATTGCCGCTGTGATCTGCACAGCCTTTGGAATCAGTCCGGACGGAATCGGCCGCATACTCACTACCATATTTCCATGGAACACGCCTGCAGGCTGACAGGGAATAGAGGTGTCATACATGGGCACATTCCGTCCCTCCTCAATCTGCCGCACAGGAACATTATTTTCTAAAAGGTCCGCTTCAAAAGAAAAACTGCAGCCGATCAAAAAGCTTACAAAATCATCCCGCCAAAAAGAAGAAACATCCGTATATTCCCCTGTCATTTTTCCATATTCATAAATACGATAACGCGGAAAATCCTTGGCAATATCTGAATCCTCTCCCATCTGCACAAAGCTCCTACTTCCGGCATCGCTCACCTCTAAAATCGGACAGGGCTTGGGATTTCTCTGAGCATACAGCAGAAAATCATAGGCATATTCCTTGGGCAGTATCACAAGATTTCCCTGGGCATAACCATCTGCCATCCCGCAGGTTGGCTCATCAATCTCTCCCGCCCGGATCAGTCTTCGAATTTCTACCGGTGCCATTGTACGCAGCTCTTCTTTTGAATATTTTGCATTTCCCATGTTTCTCCTCCTTTTTCTATACGGATTCTTTGACTCATAACGATTATTTTAAGGATGCTCCGTCATGAAAAGCATTTCCCACCTTTTCTCCCAGCTTTATATACGCATTGTTAAAAGAATCAAATGTGATTGGAGCCGCTTTTTCCACGTCCACCTTTCCTTCTTCATCCAGAACTCTTTCATCCACACTTACATTCACGATCTCTCCCACCAGGCGGCAAGTCTCGCTGTTATAGCTGACCAATTTACACTCTACCGCAATGGGCAGTTCCTCAATCAAAGGCGCATCCACAAACTCAGACTTAACCGCATGGAAACCTGCTTTCTCGAATTTATCCGGCTCCTTTTTTCCAGACACAATGCCAATGTAATCACAGGCAGCCATATGCTCCGCATCCGCCATGCTGACGGTAAAAGCTTTTCTTTCTAATATATTTTCCGTAGTCTTATGATCAGCGCTGATACACATAGAAATTTCCTTATCATCACTGATGCCTCCCCACGCCGCATTCATAGCATTCGCCTTGCCATCCGGCCCGTAGGTCGCAATGATAAATACCGGCTGGGGATAAAGATACGGTTTTGCTCCAAAATTTTTTCTCATATTGTAAATCCTCCTGTTTTCTATTGAATTTTTATTTTCTGCAAAAATATCTTATCGTAAAACGAAAAACATTCTTTCTTTTATTGAAGCCACATATATTAAAGCAGCTACAGCGTCTCCTGATATTTCCTTGTTTTTATTACTGTCAACGGATATTTTCTTCTCAAATCTCTGCATTTTTTTCCTTGTATATCATGAGTTGAGGTTCTATGGATGACTATTCTTGGCAAAATACAATACCCCTTCAGCCGCTGGTAATATCTTTGAATACTGCGTTATCCAAGTAGATCTGAACGTTTCTTTATACATTCATTCCCTTATATTCTTATCTCAAAAAGCTTGCCGAAAAGCTCATTTATATCTGCCGAAGCTCCATCTATTACTTCGTTAATAATCAGCTTATTTTCATTCTCCTCTAAACATGGCATTAACCTGCCATCTTCAAAAAAGTAAGCCTGATACAGTAATTATACGATACTCCCCATACATAATACAACTACTATTTTAGTATGAGAAAACTATTTTCAGGCTATTTAATTATTTTGCATTTTCTGACA
>DWYZ01000028.1 GCA_019118425.1 Candidatus Blautia faecavium
ACCACAGTCAGCCTGGTAAAACGCTCATCTGCAGTAACGCCTGCGGAAAGGCTGTCGATATTATAGCCACGGCGGCTGAACAAACCGGAAATACGGCTTAAAACGCCTGCTGTATTATCTACCAGCAGGGACAAAATCCTCTTTTGCATAACCCACCTGCTTTCATCACTTTAAACTTGTAAATATTTATATGTTTATCATTATAACAAGTTAAACGATTTTGTCAAGAAAGAAAGCGGACAAGTCTGTCTTTGCCCACTTTCCTACCCGTATTTACTATATACCGCCAAAGCATTTCATTACCGCAGGATTTCTAAAACTGGATTCTCCTCACTCTGATCCGCTCTAAAAGCGGTTCACTGTGGGAGACCACCACCAATCCAATCTGCCGTTCTTCGACTTCCTTTAAAAGGAAGTTCCAGATCTGGCTTTGGGTGATCAGATCCAGCATGGTGCTGATCTCATCCGCGATCAAAAAACGGGTGCCTTTTCCAAGGGCTCTGGCAATACAAAAACGCTGAAGCTCTCCTCCGGAAAGCTCCTGGGGATACCGGTTCATCCAATCCTCCTCTATTCCAAGCCCTTTTACGATCCGTTCCGTTACCTCCTGTCCCTCAAGGAGCACCTGGCGCATTTTAAGCCTGGGGTTCACTGCCTTTTCCGGATGCTGCCAGATCATCTGCACCGGACAGTACCCTTTTTGGGGAAGAGGCTTTCCATCTATGAGCACTTCCCCGCCGTCCGGTTTTAAATAGCCTGCCAATATCTTACACAGGGTAGTTTTTCCGAAGCCGCTGGGGCCAAGGATCGCTGCACGTTCTGTATTCTCCACCCGAAGATCTACATGATCCAAAATTTTTCTCTCATTTTCCTCATAGGAAAATGTAAGATTTTTTCCTTCCAGGATCATACCTTTCCTCCCTTAATCTCTGTATGATTGATACATGTCACACCCGAACCCCGCACTCGCTGCGTGATTACGGGCTAGTGCACTGTTATGATTCAACAGGCAATTTGTTTTCTTTCTGATGATGTCCATGGACGGCCAGCGGTTCTCCATGATACCGGATACAGCGTACCGTTCCGCAGCCTACTCTCTGCATAGGAATCTCGCCCTGACATTCCTGGGTATACATTTCACATCTGGGACCAAAGGGACACCCCTTTGGCATATCCTTTACATAAGGCTGTACGCCGGGCAAAGCCTGAAATCCATTTTGGGGAAGCGCCCTCCATAAAGCTTTCGTATAAGGATGGCGAAGGGTATCTTCCCTTTCGAAGTCCGACACAAGAGCCTCTTCCACTGTGGTTCCCGCATAAAAAACAGCAATCCTGTCCGCCACTTCCAAAGCCAGTTCTATGTCATGGGTGATCAAAAGCACCCCTTTTCCCTCGTCTGCAAAGGCACGAAAATCCTCCATGGATTTTCTGGCAAGAGCAAGATCCAGCCCCGGCGTCGGTTCGTCTGCAATGATCAGCTCAGGATCTCCCATCATAGCAGAAGTTAAAAGGACTCTCCGGATCATTCCTCCGGAACATTCAAAGGGATATTTTTTATCCACTGTTTCATCCAGTCCATATCGCGCAAACAATGCCCTCTGCTTCTTTCTTGCCTCCTTATTTTTTCTGCTTCCTCCTACGGTTCCTGCCACGGTCATAAGCGGGTCCAGATAGGTGGTGCTCTGAGGTACAAAGGCAATTTTATTTCCCCTTAGTTCATTCACTTTTTCAGGAGTCAGCAGCATCCCATCGAAATACATTTCCCCGGATACCCGGGCGTTATAGGGCAAAAGATTTAAGATCGCATGGGCCAAAAGGCTCTTTCCTGAACCGCTGGAACCTACCACAGCCACGATTTCTCCCTCATGTACAGACACAGACAGCTTGGATATCACAGGAAACTCTGTCTGCCGGCTGCTCCTGTCATTTTCATACTGTAAAAAAGAGACGGAAAGCTCATCGATTTCCAATATATGTCGTTTATTTGTACAGCTCATTTACCGTCCTCCTATTCGTGAACACTATTCGGGTCAAGAAGCCTGCGAAGGGAAGTCCCGCCCAGATCAAACAGCGCCACTGTCAAAACCAGCATAATTCCCGGAAACAGGGCAAGCCACCATTTTCCCATGATCAGATACTTCATGCTTTCCGAAAGGATGACACCGATAGCCGGCTGCTCAGAGGACAGACCGAAACCCAGGAAAGTAATGCTGGATTCATGAAGAATCGCATGGGGAAACATCAGCACCAGCCCTACCAGGAACTGGGGAAGCAGATGTGGAAGCATATGCTTTCTGGCAACGGCAAGTTTTCCATGTCCCAGTTTTCCTGCTATCTGTATGTATTCGCTCTCTTTTAACTGCATCACTTCTCCCCGGATCAGTCTCGCCAGAGATGTCCAGTGGGTCAGCGCCACTCCCACGATGACGCCTTTTAACCCTTTTCCCATAGCATAAGAAATTAAAAGGAGCAGCAATATATGGGGGATTCCCATGACCATATCAATAAGAAAGCTGATCACAGAATCCGCTTTTTTCCCAAGGGCAGCGGCGGCAAGCCCCAGCAAAAGAGCCATCACTGAGCTCACTCCCGCGGCGCAGACACCGATAAGGATACTCATGGAAAGCCCGGTCAGGGTGCGGTAAAACATATCTCTCCCAAGCCAGTCTGTGCCAAAGGGATATTTCAGGCAGGGCGCCATATTCTTTCTGGAAAAATCCGTCACCAAAGCGCCTTCATAGCAAAAATAACCGCCGATCACCACGGCAAGCAGAAATGCAGCCGAAAGGATAAGAAAAATCTTCGCCCTTTGTCTCTGATTTAATCTCATGATCTGCGTCCTCCTTTCCGGATACGCGGATCTACCACGCCATATAAAATATTGGCAAGAAAATTGCCGATAAACACAATGGCAGCCGTGATCAGAGTAATCCCCAAAAGAAGCGGAACATCGCTTCCCGTTCCGGCAGCCACTGCCGCCTGCCCAAGCCCCGGATAGGAAAATACCTGTTCCACAAGGACAGAACCGCCGATGATCTCACTGATCGAAGCAAACTGCAAAGTCATCGCCGGAAGAAGCACATTTCGTATCCCATGGCGGCACACGATACTCTTTAAGCTCTCTCCTCTTGCCCTGGCAAAAAGCACATAGTCGCTTTCCATAATATCGATCATCTTTTCCCTGGTATGTAACGTGATGTTAGAGACCCCTGTAATACTTAAGGCTGCCGCCGGAAGGATAGCATGGCGGATCCGTTCCAGAAAGGTCACACCGCTTGCTTCCACCCCAATGGGCACACTAAGCCCGATGGGCAGTACTTTAAGCCAAACGCCAAAAATGATCAAAAGCAAAAGGGCGATCCAAAATGCCGGCGTACTGGCAATGACCAGAGAATACCCCTTGATCACCTTGTCTAAGAGCCTTCCTTTAAACACACCGGCGATCACCCCAAGGAAAAATCCTAAAAGTCCGGAAATCACCCATGCCAGCCCCATCAAAAAGAGGGAATTTCCCAGTTTTACTGCAATTACTTTTCCTACGCTCTGACGGTAAAGAAGGGAGGTTCCAAGATCCCCCCTTACCGCATCCTTCGCCCAGTTCAGATACCGTTCCACCGGCGGCTCATCCACGCCCCAATAAGAACGCAGCTTTTCTTTCTGCTCTTCGCTCATGGTTCCAAGGGCCGCCTGCCCTACATTTGCCTGCAGCGGATCAATAGGGGAGGTGGATACCAGCGCGAACGTCACGATACTTACCGCGATCATAAGAAAAATCATACGTATCAAATTTTTTCCTGCAAACAGCAGATGTTGCTTCATGTCTATTTACTCCCATTCCCATTCATCTACATTGTTCACAATGGACCATCCATGTCCATGTGGGTGGATCTTTTGATCCGCCACCTTAAGACCGTCTCTTACAAAATAGAGATGATCAATGTTGCACAGCCAGATCCAGGGGATATCTCCCTCCTGGGTGATTCCTGTGCTGCCGTCCCACTGGGCTTTTTTCCAAAGCTCATAGGAGGATTCCAGGTCACTGCTTTTTAAGGCCTCGTCCATATACTGATCCACGGTCTCATTAGCATACGGGGAATACTGTGCAAGCCCGGTATCGCTCATGGTATGATACAGATTATAGAGCTCCATGGGGGTGTGCGCCCCCCAGCCCCACATAAGGGCATCTGACTGAGCTCTGTCATAAGCCGTATCCCAGCCAACGCCTTCTGTAGTCACTTCAATGCCAAGCTCACGAAGCTGGTTGGCTGTATCCTCCGCCAATGCCTGGCGCACAGAATCTCCATTGCTGAACATAAGGGTCAGTTCTGCTTTTTCTCCGTCTTTTTCCCGGATGCCGTCTTCGCCTTCCACCCATCCGGCTTCTTCCATCAGGCGTTTTGCTTCTTCCAGATCATATTCTGTCTCGGCCGCATCGTTGTACCAGGGCATCTTGTCACATACACTGTAGGCTACGGTGCCGTAGCCGTTTAATACATTATCGATCATCTCTTCCCGGTCAATGGCAAGATTGATCGCTCTTCTTACATTTACATCAGAGGTAAAGGAATTTCCGTATACGATCCCGTCTTTTTCCTGGGGCTCGGTTGTGGGAAGATTAAAACCGCGGTTGTCTACGCTCTCCACCCGCATCAGACTATAACCGTCAATGGCCATATCGCTGTATGCGGCCGCTGTATGCGCCACATCCACCTGGCCCGCCATAGCGGCTGCAAGAGCTGCGTCCTCCTCCATGAACAGAACCGTAAGCTGCTTTATCTTCGGCGCCTCTCCATAATAATCCGGATTTGCCTCAAAGATCACCTGCTGCCCCTTGTCCCACTGCTTCATGATATACCGTCCGGAGCCAATGGGATTCTGTCCGTAATTTTCATCATAGGCATGTTCCGGAACGATTCCTACGATTGCCATGGTGTACGGCCAGATAGAATAAGGCTCATTCATATGAAACTCTACTGTAGTATCATCAACAGCCACCGCTTCCTTTAACATAGTAAAATCATTTACGGAACTATTGTCCCGGCAGTTATTGTAAGTAAAGGCCACATCCTGGGCTGTCAGGGCTTCTCCATCTGTAAAGAATACATCATCCCGGATCTTTACCGTCCAGGTAAGCCCGTCCTCACTGCAGCTGTATTCTGTAGCCAGATCGTTGGCGATTTCCAGGTCCTTCGTTGTTTTTACAAGGGTACTCTGGATCAAAGGCTCATGCACGTGCTCCCCGGCGCCCCATCCATAGGCCGGATCAAATCCGGAAGCCGGTTCAGAAGAGGGCGGCATCGTCACCACAACAGAAGTCTTTTCTTCTTCCGCACCTGCATTTACATTTACAGCTCCACCAAGAGTAAAGGTTAAAATAGCCGCGCATACCAGGCTGATTATTTTTTTATGTCTCATTTTCTTCGCTCCTTCTATGGCATTTATCGTTCAATGCTTTTTTCTGTTCTCTATTATAAGCACAGAAAAGCCCCCCTACAAGCCCGTAGGGGGGTTATTTCGTGAAAAAAATATCAACTTTTTAAATCAAGTATTTGTTCTGCAGCTCTTCTACCGCCTTTGGCGTAAGATAAAGCGCTCTTCTGATAAAACGTTCCATGGTTCCGTAATATCTCTCTATGGTCTCAAACACAGCATCCAGATATTCTTCTTTTACCCGGAACAAAATCCGCATCCTGTCCATGATCTGAGGGGTCACGATGGTCTTTGTCTCAAGAAGACGGATTGCATATTCAAATTCTCCGTCCAGATAAAGATTACTCTTTAAAAAGTCCTCCCGGATCACTTCCCTGGGGATGCCAAGAATACACAATAAAAGAGCCGTACCCACTCCAGCCCGGTCTTTTCCCACGCTGCAGTGCCACATCACCGCCCCGTCTCCCTGGTGAAGGATCTCGTCCAAAAAGCGGGCGTACTGTTTTACACAATACTGGTCGCGTATAAAATTTTCATACTGCCTGCACATCCGTTCTTCTGTCAGATCCTCTTCAAGGATCATCTGCACCATGTCTTTTGTCCTTGAAATTTCCTCCGATTCCTCATCCAGGATGGAAATATGGCTGTATGCCACTCCCGGTATGGCTGTATCCGGTTTTTTCTCCCGTTCCTTATCTGTGCGCAGATCGATGATCTTCGTAAGATGATACTCTTCCGTTAATATTTTCCGGTCTGCAAAGGATACGTGATACAGCTCGCCGCTGCGGATCAGTTTACGGGGAAGGATATGGCGCCCGTCCTCCGCTAAAAGCGCCCCCAGATCCCTGGTGTTAGGCAGGCTCTGCAAGGGAATCCTTCCGCCTCTTGGAAAGCCCACGGTCATTTCCGGATTCAGTACCTTTAACAGGGTAAGACATTCGTGAACTTCTTTCTCTGTCATATCGAACTTGTATCTTTTACGCCTTTTGGTTACCACCACAAGATAATTTACGATCAACTGTTTATTTTCACTGCCATCGTTTACACCTTCCCGGCGCAGATAGGCCCACAAGATGTCCTTACAAGGCAGATTGTTTGTCATCATATGCTTGGTAAAAATCAAGTATCCGTCTTCTATACGTATTTTTCCATATTTCATAAGTGCTCCTCCATCCTGGATCATCTGTCACTGAATCTTATCATACCATAGAATGGAATTTCCGTCAAAACCCGTCAATAACCCAGTATGGATCCATTTTCCTGCGGCGGGAACCGCCCGTACTATTTTGCCGGGAAATAGAAAACAGCCGCCTCATAAGGACGAAGCTTGCCACGTGACAGAGAAGCGTTCTCGTAGTTAGATATCCACAGCTCTGTTTCTTTTTCTTTATAATCTTCGCAAAGAGCCTGGATATCCTGCTCTTTCCCAGAGAAATTACACAGTACCAAAAGCATTTCCCCATCAAGACTTCTTGTATAGGCATAAACCGCCGGATGTTCCGGAAGGAGCAGGGCATAATCGCCATATACGATAATGTCTTTTTCGTGGCGCAGGGCAATCAGTTTTTGATAATAATGAAATACGGAATCTTCTCTTGCGAGCTGATCTTTTGCGTTGATTTTTTTATAATTAGGATTTACCATGATCCAGGGTGTGCCTGTGGTAAAACCTGCGTTGGGACTGTCGTCCCATTGTACAGGAGTACGGGCGTTGTCTCTGCTCTTATAACGCAGATATTTCATCATGGAGGCATCATCCAGAACCTTTCCTCCTACCAGCTCGTGATAAGCGTTTATACTTTCAATGTCCCGGAAATCTTCCAGTTTTTCGAAAGGCACATTGGTCATTCCCAGTTCTTCTCCTTGATATACATAAGGCGTTCCCTGCATCATGTGCAGGCAGGTAGCCAGCATTTTTGCGGAAATCTCCCGGTATTCATCTGAATCGTTTCCAAGCCGCGAGAGCATTCTCGGCTGGTCGTGGTTGCACCAGTAGAGACTGTTCCAGGCTTTTCCCATAAGAGAAACCTGCCATTTAGTAAGCACCTGCTTTAATTCCACAAGGTCTATTTTTTTATCATTCCACTTAAAGGTCTCTCCTCCGTCCAGATCCATATGTTCAAACTGAAAGACCATGTTCAATTCCTTTCCATCCAGAGAGGCGTATTTCTTAGCCTCCTCTACTGTAACGCCAGAACACTCTCCCACAGTAAGAAGATCATATTTCGAAAGAACCTTTTGGTTCATCTCCTGAAGATATTCGTGAACATGAGGGCCATTGCACACATAGGGGCCAAAACTTCCGTATCCATTCTTTCCTATTTCTCCGTCTGGAAGCCCGGGTACCTTGGAAATCATGGAAATAACGTCCATGCGGAATCCATCGATGCCCTTTTTACACCACCAGTCCATCATAGTGAAGACTTCTTCTCTAACCTTTGGATTATCCCAGTTAAGATCCGGCTGTTTTTTTGAAAAAAGATGGAGATAATACATATCTGTCTGTTTATCATATTCCCAAGCGGATCCGGAAAAACAAGAGCCCCAGTTATTGGGTTCCTTTCCGTCTTTTCCCTCTCTCCAGATATAGTATTCTCTGTACGGATTATTCCTGGATTTCCGGCTTTCCACAAACCAGGGATGTTCATCAGAAGTATGGTTGACCACCAGGTCCATCACAATCTTGATTCCCCGCTCATGAGCAGCAGAGAGCATCCGGTCATAATCTTCCATTGTTCCGAAATCCTTCATAATTTCCTGATAATTACTGATATCATATCCATTATCGTCATTAGGAGATTCATACACCGGAGACAGCCAGATCACATCAATTCCTAATTCCTTTAAATAATCCATCTTTTCCGTAATACCGTTCAGATCTCCGATTCCATCCCCATTGCTGTCTTTGAAACTTCTTGGATAAATTTGATAAACTACAGATTCTTTCCACCATGTTTTTTTCATTTTCTCCTCCTTCTGACGCACTTTACTTATGGAGTACGTTGGCTGCGTCATATCGCAGATTTGGAAATTTACTTCCTAACTTTATTTTCCTCTTTAATCTGCAAATAATTCTTTATAATTTTTCTTTTCTTCTATTGCCTGTGTGACAGATGCCATCTTGGAAGTATCGCCGATCAGGATAGCGCCGCAAAGACGGTTGTTTAAGAAGTAATACTTCTCATACTGCTTTCTGCCCATATCCTTAAACTCTACTGTACGGTAGATCAGGTTCGGGTTCTTTCCGTTGTCTCCGATAGCGAACAGGCTTGTGTTCATGCCGTTAAAGGAAAGGCCTGCTGATACTGTTTCATAAGAAATCTTCTCTCCGGCAGCATTGGCTCCGGCAACTTTTCCCTGTTCCAGTGCCTGAGGCCAGATCGCATAATTAATCCCGTCATATTCCGCACAGTCTCCGCATGCATAGATTCCAGGCACATTCGTTTCCATCTGCGCATTTACGATCACGCCTCTGTTTGTCTCCACGCCTGCAACCCCGGCAATGGCAGTGTTTGCACGGACACCGGCAGAAACTACCACAAGCTCTGCGTCAAACACCCTTCCGTCGGACAGCTTAACGCCTGTTACCGCTTCGTTTCCTTCAATAGATTCGATCTGTACGCCTGTATGGATCTTTATTCCATTGCTTTCGCTGATAGAGGTCAGCATCTCGCTTGCGGTCTCATCCAGCTGGCGTCCCATGATCTGTGGAGCAAGTTCCAGGACAGTGACATTTTTATGGGCCTTTTTCAATTCCCAGGCAGCTTCTAAGCCCAGGACGCCTCCGCCGATCACGACCACATTGTTTACTCTGTCCAGCATTTTTTCTATCTTTTCTATGTCAGACATCCGGCGGATGGCAACGACTTCCGGTTTATCCCCGCCGCTGATCGGGGGAATGAAACATTCGGAACCTAAAGCATAGATCAGCTTTGTATATTTTAATTTTGTTTTGTCTGTAAATTCCACTTCTTTAACGTCTGTGAGGATTTCTTTTACTTCTTTCCCCAGGATCTGATAAATCTGGTTGTTTTCATACCAGGATGCATCTTCCACAGCGATTTCTTCCGCGTTCAGCTCAGATACCATGGATTTCGTCAGCATCGGACGGTTATAGGTACTGTATGGCTCGTTGGACACCATCACGATGGAACCGGTCATATCCCGCTCCCGGATAGCCTTTGCCGCACTTAAACCTGCCGCGCCGTTTCCAAGGATAAGGTAGAAGTTTCCGGAATCTTTTCTATAGGAAGTTTCCTCTGCATCCACCGGAACGAAGTTTTCTTTTCCCACACCGCAGACCGGGCATACCTCCAGAGAGGAATCGAATATCTCGCCGCAGACCAGACATTTCACCAGTGTGCGGGTGCCTTTGGTTTTTTTCGGATTTTCTTTTTCCAGGAGCATACAGCCAAAGTTATAGCCGTACTCATATGCATCTATCAGGTTCACCTCATTGGGTTTAAAACGGATCTTAAGTCCGTCTACTACACGCATCTTTAACTGGCGCAGGCGCTCCAAGATATGAGGCACTCCCTCACCGCTCCAGCCGTAGCTTCCAAACGCGCTGGCAAGCTTGCCCCCATGGGTGCCCGCAAAAATGGATGTGGTCAGATCCCAGATGGGTTTCAGGGCTTCTCCTACGATGGTGGGCGTTCCAAAAAGGATTCCGTCTGCATATCCCAGTTCCTCCAGAACCTTTGCCTGGTCTGCCTCCACCATATCGTACAGTCTGACATCTATATCCCCACTGTCTGTAATACCTCTGGTAATCTCTTCTGCGATCTGCTTTGTATAGCCGTAAGCGCTCACATAAGGGATGATGACCGTCTTTCTCTTATTTGGATTTACCACTGTACACCACTGCTGGTAGGTATTATACATAAAGTCAATCTTCTCATCCAGAACCGGTCCATGTCCCGGACAGATCATGGTAACATCCAGCTCCCTTACTCTTTGGAGAGCCTTTTCCATGTAAGGTTTAAATGGTCCGATAATGCAGTCGAAATAATATTTCGCAGCACGCATATATCCTTCCTGATCCGTCACTTTGCTTACCAGCACATCGTGGAATCCATAGTGGGAACCAAAGGAATCACAGGTAACAAGGAGCTGCTCCTCTTCAATATACGTATACATGGTATCCGGCCAGTGAAGGTTTGGCACTACCAAAAAGCGCAGAGTCTTCCCGCCGATTTCCATCCTCTGGTTATCTTTCACCGGAATGGAGCAGAAATCCCTGTTTACAATCTCTTTTAGAAATCCGATGGCACAGCCGGTAGCCACAATCTTCATCTGCGGGCTGTAATCCAAAAGCTTTTCAATGCTTCCCGCGTGGTCCGGTTCCGTATGGTCCACAATAAGATAGTCAATCTTCGTCACATCGATCAGCTCTTTTAATTTATCCAGATATTCATCAAAAAATTTTTCCTTGGCTGTCTCGAAAAGCACTACCTTATCTCCCGCTTTCCACACATAGGAGTTATAAGTAGTTCCAAATTCCGTGTACATGATAATATCAAATACTCTTAACTGGTCATCCACGATACCTGCCCAGTAAAATCCATCTCTTAATTCCAATGTTTTCATACCTGCATCCCTCTCTTTTCTGTTTTTTTGTATACCTGTCTTACTTTCCCAATAATTCCTTCCACGTATCTTCTTTAAAGCCAGTGGTAACAAAATCTTCTCCTACAAGCACCGGACGCTTTACCAGCATCCCGTCTGTGGAAAGAAGCTCTAACTGCTCTTCTTCTGACATGGAAGGAAGCTTGTCCTTTAAATTAAGCTCTTTATACTTTAAACCGCTTGTATTAAAAAAGCGTTTCAGGGGCAGACCGCTTTTCTGATACCAGGCGGTCAGTTCCTCCTTGGTGGGATTTTCCTCTGCTATATGGCGGTCAGTAAATTCCACCCCGTTTTCCTCAAGCCATTTTTTTGCCTTTTTACAGGTCGTACATTTCGGGTACTCTACAAATAATACCATTTTCTCCTCCTTTTCCGGTCAGATCAATCCCAGATATCTAAGTCCGTCCCTGATTCCGTAATGGAACATATCTGCGGTGATATAATCTGCCAATGCTTTTATTTTTGGCGAGCCGTTTCCCATGGCCACCTTTGTTGCCGCATATTCAAACATGGAAAGGTCGTTGTTGCTGTCTCCAAAGACTACTGTGTCCTCCCATGGAATAGAAAAAATACGGATCACTGCGGCGATGCCCACCGCTTTATGAAATCCCTTAGGCACAAACTCCAGTGTGGTTCCCGCAAAAGAGCCGCTCTCATGACGGATCACGTCATAGTACGGAGAAAGCTCCTTTACCGCCTCCTCAGCCTTACAGCCGGGCATCATCTTCGCACTGATCTTGTTTATATGCATACACTCTTCATTTCCGGCAATGGGCTTCCAGCGCTCCCCAAGGGCCTGGGTGATCAGATCACAGTACCAGTTCACCTCGTTGTTATACTCCTCTTTGTCATAGTACATATAATCCGCGCCTTCCATAACCGGTACAAGTCCGTATTTTCTAAGCACTTTTACGGAAAGCTCTGCCACACTGCAGGGCATCTCCCTGTTAAAAAGCCTCCTGCCGTCCTTTTCTATGGTTGTCCCGCAGCCGCTTATCATGCCTGTAAACGGGATACGTTCCAGATAATCCGGCACAAAAGCCCGGCTCCTTCCCGTACAAAGCCACGCCTCATGGCCGTTTTCCCGAAGCGTCCTGATGGCGTCCACAGCACTTTGGGGTACTCCTTTTTCTATGTCGCAGACCGTCCCGTCTGCATCAAAAAATACTGCTTTTTTCTTCATCTTTTGCTTACTCCTGCTGTCTTTTTCCTTCTTATTTTTCTCCAGGATCATTGAAAAAATTCTTTTGCTGCCTGGATGAGATACCAGGTATCCCGCACTCCTGCCGTCTCATAAGGGGAATGCATGCCAAGCTGGGCAAGACCGATATCCACAGCGCTGACCGCCACCTGGGTATTTGCTATGTTTCCCAGTGTGGAACCTCCCGGCATATCCGAACGGTTTACAAAGGTCTGGTATGGAACATTTGCCTTTCGGCAGATTTCCTTGAACCTGGCTGCAGACATGGCGTCTGTACAGTACTTCTGGTTTGCATTATATTTTATTACGATTCCGCGGTTCATCACCGGATGATTGACCGGGTCAGCCTTATCCCCGTAATTGGGATGAACGGAATGGGCGTTGTCCGCAGAGATCATAAAGCTTCCTGCCAGGGTCATCAGATATTCCTCATAACTTCTTCCAAGCCCGGTATGAATACGCAGCAGGGTGTCTTTCAGGAAAGTGGAAGCCGCGCCCTGTCTGGTGGTGCTGCCTACCTCTTCATTATCCAGCACACAATGTACAGCAATGAAGTTTTCCCGCCCTGCCCTCAAAAAGCCTTCCATGGAAGAAAAGGCGCATTGCAGATCATCCAGTCTTGCACTTGATAAAAATTCTCCCTTTGCGCCCCACACTGTACCCAAGGTTCTGTTATAAAGATACAGATCGTGGCCAAGGATGTCCTCCTTTTTCACTCCAGCCGCCTCTGCAATAAGCTCCCAGAAGCTTCCCATGGCATCTGCTTCTCCGTAGAGAGGAAGAAGTTCCTTCTGTATATTATAGGAAGCTTTTTCATTTGCCTCCCGGTTCATATGGATGGCAAGGCTTGGTATGACGAGAAGGTCTCTGTCAATACATACCAGTTTTTCTACAAGCTCTTCCCCTTCCCGCACTGCCAGCCTTCCCGCCACTGACAAGGGCCGGTCAAACCATGGCGCGCAGAGCATGCCGCCGTATTTTTCTACATTCAGCTTTACATAGGCGTTATCAAAAAGCATTTCCGGATTTTCTTTGATCTTAAATGCCGGAGAATCGCTGTGGCTTGCCATAATATGAAATTTCGAAACTTCCTTCCTTGGAATGGAAAAAGCAATCAGGGCAGAATGATTTCTTGTAACAAAATACTTTCCGCCCTTCTCCAGTTTCCAGTGTTCTTCCTCCTTTAGCTCACAAAATCCCTCATCTTTCAGGCGGGTTTCCATTTCCCGCACTGCATGAAAGGCAGTGGGACTTTTCTTTATGAAATCCAGCAGTTTTTCTGCAATTTCGTAATACATGTCAAATCTCCTTACCGTTTTCACCTTATCTGGGCTTATTATACGCTAAATTCTTCCCGCTATCAATAAAGATGAAAGAAAAGTATAAAAAACGCCGTACCTGTGACGTTTTCATCAGGTACGGCATTTTTAATTTTCTTATTATTTCTGTGGGCCAGCAGCAACCAAAGCTTTTCCAAGCTCATTGCTTTCATATTTCTTAAAGTTCTTAATGAAACGGTCTGCCAGATCCTGTGCTTTTTCTTCCCACTGAGAAGGATCTGCATAGGTATCGCGAGGATCAAGGATCGCCGGATCTACGCCTGGAAGCTCTGTAGGAACTTCAAAGTTAAAGTACGGGATCTTCTTGGTCGGTGCGTTTAAGATATCTCCGCCCAGGATTGCATCGATGATTCCACGGGTATCGCGAATGGAGATACGTTTTCCTGTTCCGTTCCATCCTGTGTTAACCAGGTATGCTTTTGCACCGCTTTCTTTCATTCTCTTAACAAGCTCTTCTGCATATTTTGTCGGATGCAGCTCAAGGAATGCCTGTCCGAAGCATGCGGAGAAAGTAGGTGTAGGCTCTGTGATGCCGCGCTCTGTACCTGCAAGTTTTGCAGTAAATCCAGACAGGAAGTAGTATTCTGTCTGCTCAGCAGTCAGGATAGATACTGGAGGCAGTACGCCGAAAGCATCTGCTGACAGGAAGATCACGTTCTTAGCTGCCGGTGCAGCGGATACCGGACGAACAATCTTTTCGATGTGGTCGATCGGATAGGATACACGTGTATTCTCTGTCACGCTCTTATCGGTAAAGTCGATCTTTCCGTCTTTATCCAGAGTAACGTTCTCTAAAAGTGCGTTGCGTTTGATCGCATTGTAGATATCCGGCTCGGAATCTTTATCCAGGTCGATAACTTTTGCGTAGCAGCCGCCCTCGAAGTTAAATACGCCGTTGTCATCCCAGCCGTGCTCGTCGTCACCGATGAGAAGTCTCTTCGGGTCTGTGGAAAGAGTAGTTTTTCCTGTTCCGGAAAGACCGAAGAAGATAGCAGTATTTTCGCCGTTCATATCTGTGTTTGCAGAGCAGTGCATGGAAGCGATGCCCTTTAACGGCAGGTAGTAGTTCATCATGGAGAACATACCTTTTTTCATTTCTCCGCCGTACCAGGTGTTTGCGATAACCTGCTCACGTGTAGTGATGTTAAACATAACAGCTGTTTCTGTGCGAAGTCCTAATTCTTTATAATTTTCCACTTTCGCTTTGGAAGCATTATAAACTACGAAGTCCGGCTCAAAGTTTTCAAGTTCTTCTGCTGTCGGACGGATGAACATATTGGTTACGAAGTGAGCCTGCCATGCAACTTCCATAATGAAACGGATAGACATACGTGTGTCTTTGTTTGCACCGCAGAATGCATCTACTACGAAGAGTCTCTTATTAGAAAGCTCTTTAATAGCAAGATCCTTTACAGACTCCCATGCTTCCTGTGTTGCAGGATGGTTGTCGTTTGGATACTCGTCAGAGGTCCACCATACAGTATCTTTGGAATTTTCATCCATAACGATGTACTTATCTTTGGGAGAACGGCCTGTATAAATACCTGTCATAACATTGACAGCGCCCAGTTCACTTTCCTGTCCCTTTTCGTATCCTTCCAGATCCGGTTTCATTTCTTCTTCATACAGCATCTCAAAAGAAGGATTGTACACAATCTCTGTGGTTCCTGTGATACCATACTGACTTAAATTAATATTTGCCATTTACGCTCAGCCTCTCTCTCTTTCTATAGTATTTATTTATCTGACTGTCACACCGGACAGTCTCTGTGGGCATTTTCCCCATGAAACAGGGGATCCGGAACTTAAGAGCCATGCGGTAAAATGCCTCCATAGCCCTGTTTTTCCGCGGAAATCCATGCCAAAATCTCCAATATGTTCACATTATACAAAATAATAGTTAAAAAATCAACAATAACTTTTTCTATTCCATGCGAAGCCTTTCTACAATGCTCTGTTTTTCCAGATTCCTGAAGCACAGATAGGGAATCAGCACCGCAAAAAACAGAAGAATGGGCGTACAGATCACAAGGGGCAGCAAGGTAAAACGGAAAGTAGAAAATCCGCCGGAAACCATTGCCCGCACCACTACACCTACTCCAAAAGCACTTAAAAGGTAAGATGCCAAAAGGGTGAGGACGGCATAGCTTAGGCCCTCTGTGATCAGCATTTTCCGAAGCTGCGGCTTGGTCATGCCCACGCTTTGGATCATGGCAAATTCTTTTTTTCTGGACACAATGGCAGTCACCATGGAATTGATAAAGTTTAACACACCTACAAGGGCGATCACAAGGCTTATGGTATTTCCCATCACTCCATTGGATCTTGTCTCCGCCTCATATTGATCGATCATGGTCTGGCGGGAGGTAATGCTCATGCCCGCATCCACCTCCTGCTGATAACCCTTAAGGATCTCCTGTGCTTCTTCCGTCTGTTCCTCTGCTACATTAAAGTAGTATTTCCGCATACAGTCTTCCGGATACATGGAAACAAACACATCTGCCTGCAGGATCAGATCCATGGAAAAGCTGGATGTTTCGTTTCCGGATACCATGGGCTGCAGCGGCGATACCACACCCATAACCGTCAGCTCCTGTCCGTTGACCAGAATGGTCTCACCTACAGAAAATGTGGGCATTCCCGTTCCCGGGTCTGCAGCGGGGCCTATGGCAAGGACGTAATTGCCTGTGGCAAATTTCTCCGGATCGTATTCTCCGTCCAGGATATAACCTTCACTTCCTGCTGCATCCAGGATCAGCCCGTCTGCTCCGTAAAGGCGTGCCTGGGCTTTCTTACTTGTAAGAGCGGCATCGTAGCCTTCTTTCCAGCTCTCAAAGGTAGGATCATAAGAAGCATAGTCCGCCAGCCTTTCCTCTGTATAAAAGTTCTGCATATTGGCGATACAGGTATCTGAAAGAGCAATTTCTCCGGTATCATAGTATAATCTTCCCGTTTCCCTGGGATTTAACGCCTCAATCTCTCCTAAAAGTTCCTGGGAAATGGTGCCGTTCCTAGGATCAAAGCCTTCAGAAGAAGCGTTTGTGGAATCGTCGATCTGAAAATCTGCAACAGTCAGATCCATCAGATACTTTTCTACATCAAAGCTGGCGTTTTTCGCATAAAAGCAGGATAACAGCACCAGCCCCAAAGTCAGAGAACAAATAACCATCACTGTACGCTTTTTGTTCCGTCCCAGATTCGCCCAGGCCATAGAATAGAGAACGGCTCTGTTTTTGCTTTTCTTTGTTTTCTTTTTCCCATCGCTCTTTGCATCTGTATAGCGAAGGGCTTCCATGGGTGATACCTTTCCTGCCATTTTTGCAGGGCGCATACAGGAAATATACACGGTAAGGACCGCAAAAACTGCAGAGCCTATAAAGATAAGCGGATCAGCCGAGACCAGGATCTCTCCATCCTGAAAACTTACCAGTACAGGCACCAGCACCCGTCCTAAAAGATAGCCGATCACAAGGCCGATGGGAACTCCGATGATACACAGCCGCCATGCCTGGCCGTAGATCAGTTTTTTAATCTGCTTTTTCGTTGTGCCAAGAGTTTTCAGTTTTCCATAAAACTGGATATCTGCGGCAACGCCGATCTGGAAGATATTATAGATGATCAGGTAGCCGGCTAAGAAAACCAGCAGCATCCCTGCATACATAGGAAGGTTTTCCATAAACGCCTGGGTATCCATACTGGAATCATAAGCAAGGTTTATGGAATACTCCTCTCCTGTACAGCCAATATCTCCAAGGATTTCCTCCATAGTCTCTTCAATATTTTCATCTGTATTTAAATTCACCTGCACCATATAGGTTCCCAGTATTTGGGAAGGATCGTCCTCTTGGGTAACCGAAGCGTTTTCTATGGCTTCCTGGGCAAATTCTTCACTGACCCACGCCTGGCTTGCATAGGAGGACTGGTTTTCCTCCCAATATCCGCACAGGGTAAAGGTGGACTCTGTGGTTTCCTGGCTGTTCATATCCTTTCTCCAGGTAAGCGTAACCCTTTCCCCTAAATTATGAGGAATGCCTAAACGATCTAAAACCATAGTATCCAGGGCAATCTCGTCCTTTTCTTTTGGCATAGTACCTACAGAGGGAAAGGCATAACTGTGGGAGGCATAGCTGTCATTTGCCCAGCGGATTTCTGTGGAACGTCCGGCAAGCTCTTTATTTTCTGCTGTGCCAAGGACAATACTCCGCCCCACCTCTTTTACCTGGGGATGAGCTTCCAGTTTATCCGCCACCTCTTTGGAAGTGGATTTAAAACTTGCCTGGGCGTCATAACCAGCCTGCCGGAAAGTCATTTCCCGAAAGTTTTCCGTCATACTCTGGCTTAATACGAATAAAGTGGTAAAGAGCATGGTTGTCAGAATAATGGCAATGACTGCCACGAAATTTCTTCCCTTCTTCTGTTTAAAGGTGCGCTTGTTTAAGGTTTTGATAGGTTTAAAAATGTCCATGTTCCTTTTCCTCCTTACTGCTCCTTGATCTTTCCGTCTTCTATGCGGATCACCCGGTCCGCCATCTGGGCGATTTCCGGATTATGGGTGATCATAACGATGGTCTGGTTAAATTCCCGGCTGGTCATTTTTAAAAGCCCAATCACGTCATCGCTTGTCTTAGAATCCAGGTTTCCTGTAGGTTCGTCCGCCAAAATGATAGAGGGTTTGCTTGCCAGGGCACGGGCAATTGCCACCCTTTGCTGCTGTCCGCCGGACAGATTATTGGGAAGGCTCTCCAGCTTCTTTTCAAGCCCCAGAAGTTTTACCACTTCCATAATAAATTTCTTATCCGGTTTCTGTCCGTCCAAAGAAATGGGAAGAATGATGTTCTCCCATACATTTAAGGTAGGGACCAGATTATAATTCTGGAAAATGAAGCCGATCTGCTGCCTGCGGAAGATCGTTGCCTGTTCGCTGGTCAGCTTGGAAAGTTCTACTTTGCCGATACGGATGCTCCCTTCTGTAGGGGTATCCAAACCGCCCAGCATATTTAAAAGGGTAGATTTCCCGGAACCGGAAGTTCCGATAATGGCTGTAAATTTTCCTCTTTCTATATCCAGATCCACGCCATCCAAGGCTTTTACCAGCGCTTCTCCTTTTCCGTAATATTTTTTCACTCCTCTTGCCTGTAAAACTGCCTCCATATTTTTACTCCTCCTGCTTGTTTTTGTTTATTTCTGATTTTAGCAGGAATATCTCTCAATCCCGGCACAATAAAGGCACATTTTTGTGACTTTGTAAGTTACATATTTTATACTCTTCTCTTTTTCGTAAAACTCTATTTTTCCGTTGACAAGATATGTGGAATAATCTAAGATGAAAATACAACAAACCAATCTCCGCCAGATAAGTTATTAACCATATCAGAGAGTCTTAATTTATTGCAGCTGACGTTTTAATGCATTTTATTTTAAAAGGTGTTATGATGGATTTATCCTTGGCCAAGCTGTCTCATTCTCGGCTATTCAAATAAGCGTCCCCTACATCTTTGTATTGGTTCAAGCGGAGAAGCTGGAAAATTAATTACTGCTTACTGGCCTGATCCAGATAAATGGGAGAACGATTTTATGCAAAGAAAGGAGAATGACGAATGAAATGTTTATCCTGTAAACATGGAAATATGTTTCCTTCTACCACAACTTATTTTACTGATTTTAATCACTGTATGCTGATCATTAAAAATGTTCCCTGTTTTGAATGTGAACAATGTGGAGATGTCGTTTTTTCAGCATCTGTACACCGAAAAATTGAACATATTGTTGCCACTGTAAAAAAACTCACCAGTGAGCTGACCATTCTCGAATACGATAAAGTTGCATAATAGCAAATACACTGACAGCCCCTTGCTTTGGGGCTGTCTTTATTTTAGAAATTTGTCAATCATTTGTAACTTTTTATTCCCCATTTCGTAAGCGTTCCACCACCGTCCGCTTCTCGATCCCCATAAGGCAAAGCCTTGGGACAAAGACGGCTAATACTGCCACTATACCTCCAATAAGAAGAAAGGGCATCAGAGAATAACGGTAAGTCACTGCCCAGTCAAAGGAGTGCAGGTAGGCATAATCTGATTCATAATAGACCGGCATGCCCACCCATAAAAGCAGTGCTGCTGCCGGAAGGCTGCCCAAAAGAGCCGCGCCGGCATGGATCAGCCCCTCATAAAAGATCATCCTTTTTAACTGCCGTTTTTCCATGCCAAGGCCCTGATACAGGGCAAACTCTTTTCTGCGGATCAGCATCTTGCTGACCATCATATTTAAAAATCCTAAAAGGGTGATAAAAAAGAGCAGCAGGCTCATTAAAACTTCCACAGAAACACCCATAAACGCCCAGTCTGTAAACTGAGCTCCCACCTCAGCGCGGCTTCTGATGAGAATGCCTTCTGTTTCATAAAAAGGAGCAAGGCTCTCCTTTAGTATATCCTCCTCTCCTTCTTTCGCCAAAAGGTCGATCTGACGGATATGGATATCCGGATAAAGCTCCAAAAGGGTCTTAACCGGCATCACATAAGAAAGATTAAAAGAGGACTCCCTGCTGTTCAGCCCCTCAGGGAAGGAATAAAACTCCTGTACAGCAGCCATAACCGTAAAATTTTTCCCTCCGATTTCCACTACAGATCCTGGAAGGGCAGAAGAAACTCCTTCCGAAGAAGCTGCTCCCACGGAGATCACATACTCTCCCGTATCGAATTTTTCCTGGTCAAACTCGCCATCCAGAAAATACTGCGGCTTTAATACATAGGAAAGAGCAAGTCCCTCCATACCATAAAGAATGCTCGCATACTCTCCCGTATCCTCAAACTTTTCCATCCCTTCCATCCAATCCGGATCATCCGCCATCGTCTCCTTACGGGTCAGCTCCGGTGCAAAAGAGGCAGGTCCGCTGTAAAAATCCGTGATCACATCATAGAGCTTTTCATCTGCAGTTAAAGTCACTTCCCGGGACAAAGTCTCTCCGTAATCGCGGACGCCCGGCAGGGCCTTAAGCTGCTCTGCCATCTCCAGGGTAATGTGGCTGGCCCGCTCGTTATACCTTTGGTTCTCTGATCCGCTGGAAACATCCATAACCGTATAATCACTGATATACATATCGTCCAGATAATAGCTCCGGTCGTAACTGATATAGCGGATGTAGGTACTTCCCAGTAAAACAGAAGCCAATGCCAAAGAAAGGGTAACTAAGAGCAAACTCCCCTTATGTATATTTAAAGAAGTACGTGCCAGTTTCCCAACCGTCACCTTACTGGACAGCGTGCTTTTTCTCCGTTTTTTCAGCCGTTTTTTCTTTTCCTGCGCCATGGGAAGGGGATTGATAAATCCCCTGCTGGAAGCCATAGCCGCGCAGCATCCAGTGAGAACCGCTAAAACCACTGAAAAAAGCAGCGGCACTCCCCATCCTTCGCCGGAAGTAAGTCTCGTTCCGGTAAAGGCTTCTACGATCCCGGGACCGATCAAAGAAAAAATCCCGATTCCCATAAGCGCTCCCAAAGGTACGCCCGCTGCACAGATCATAAGCATATGATCCAAAATCACCCGCAGACTTTGCCGGGGAGACATACCAATCGCCTTCATCCGTACAAATAACGCCTTTCTTTCCTGATAGGAAACCTGCAGGATCCCATATAGGATAAAAAAAGAGGATAGAACGGAAATCCCCATGCACACCTGATAAGAAAAGGATTTATTGGATGCATCCTCCTGCCGTCCCTGATTATACGCAAGATTCGTCTCAAAAGGGATCTCTTTTTCAATCCCCGCCTTTGCAAGAAGGTCCTGTGCCTGTTCTTTTAAATCCGCCGGACGGTACAGATCCACTCCCAGAATCCAGTCTTTCCCGGTGTTTTGTGTAAAAGCAGATTCCAGTTCTTTCGCATATTCTTCTGTGATCCAGGCATAGGATTCTGTATGTATGGTATTCGAATCCCAATACCCGCACAAAGTAAAGGTCTCTTTGTATTCTTCCCCGTCCCTGCCTCTGAAAGAAAGAGTAACTTCCTGTCCAGTCTCATGGGAAATTCCAAGAGAATCCAAAGTGACGGCATCCAGAGCGATCTCTCCTTTTTCTTTTGGCATCCTTCCCTCATCCGGCAGGCAGCTTACGGTTTCCGCATAGGATTCGTCCTTTACACAAAGATGTATGGTCCGGTACTCCAGCACTTCATCAGAAAGCGTCCCAACAGTCCGCACCTGGACGGTGTTTTTTACTTCCGTATTCTTTTTTAAAGCCTCTGCCTCTTCATAGGAGAGATCATAATATAAGATCTGGCTGTCCGTCCCGGACTCCTGTCTGTATTGTGTAAGATAAGCTTCCTCCACTGCATGGCTCATAAAAAGAAGGACCGTAAACAAAAGAGACGTCAGTATGACTCCGCATAAAAGCAGAAAACTTCTTCCCTTATGGAGACGTATTTCTCTCCAAACCAATTTATGGCATATTTTAAGATTATTATTTGTCAACATATTTTCAGCCTGTCTATCCATTTAAAAGGTGTACGGAAAAGGTAGTTCCCGCGCCCACCTCTGATTTCACGGAAATATATCCTTTCTGTCTGGTTATGATCCCCTGGGCAAGATAAAGCCCCAGCCCTACCCCTTCCTGGTCAGCGGTCTCCTGGGCGCGATAAAAGCGCTTAAAGATATCGTGGTAATGTTCTTCTTTTATCCCAGGTCCGTTATCTGAAATATCAATCTTTGTGTAAAACTGCCAGGGAAGGACCGAAATTTTTATTTCTCCTCCTTTAGGAGTATATTTTACTGCATTATCCAGTATATTTGTAATGGCCTCTGCCGTCCATTTTACATCGTGGCACAGTCTGATCTCCCGCCCGCAGGAAAGGGAAAGAGAAATGTCTTTTTTGTCCGCTTTATGCCAAATGGAATTTACTGCGCTAAGCAAGGTGTCGTAAAGAGGCGCTTCTTTTACATGCATGGTAAAGGTGCCTGTCTCCAGCCTAGACATTTTCACAAGGGCTTCCAAAAGAAAATCAAGCTTATTTACCTGAATCTGAAGGATCTCCTCAAACTCCTGTCTCTTTTTTAAAGGCATATCCTGCTGCTTTAAAAGATTTGTATAAAGCCGTATATTTGCCATAGGCGTCTTTACCTGATGAGAAATGTCAGAAACCAGTCCCTGTACCTCCAGCTTTTCTTTTACATTTTCCCTCTGTCTTTCCCGCATGATATCTGCATACTGGGCAAGTTTTCCCTGAACCTTATTTACAAGAGAATCTTCTAATGGATAGGAAATGTGCGGATCTTTTTCAGAGATCAGATCGTCAAGGGCTGCGCATATTTCATCAGAAAATGCATCCACATTCCGCCGCATAAAGAAGACCCAGATTCCTGCCAAAAGAAAGATCCCCGCCTGTAATCCGAAAAGCAGATACCGGACAGAAGGGATCTCCACATATACCCATACCAGATAAAGTTCTGTACAAAAGAATATCCCCGCCAGGAGATACAAAACCAAAGCAAAAGCTCCATTGCCCATTCCTTTTTTTCTCATAAGCCGTCACCTGCCCATGTATAGCCGATTCCCCGCACAGTTTTAATATACTGTCTGTCCTCTCCTTCCAGCTTTGCCCTCAGACGGTTTACCGTCACCGTAAGCGTATGGTCGCTTACAAAACTCCCCTCACTGTCCCAGAGTTTTTCCAGCATCAGCTCTCTGGTGATGATACTTCCTTTCCCGGCGATCAAAAGCCGTAAAATTTTATATTCATTTGGCGTCATGGGAATCTTTTCCCCGTTTTTAACCACGAAAAGGGAGTCAAAATCCACCTTGAGGACACCATCGTCAAATCCGTTTTGTTTGGGCTGATCCACGACATTTTCCGTCTTTTTTGCTCTGCGCAGGATCGTCTCTATTTTTTTCTGGAGGATTGCCATGCTGAAAGGCTTTGTCACATAATCCTCTCCGCCCAGGTCATAGCCTTTTATCTGATCCTCTTCCAGATCATTTGCTGTTAAAAACATAACCGGGAGTTCCGGCTTTTTCTCTTTTACTTCTTTGCACAGGTCAAATCCGTTTCCATCCGGAAGATTTACATCTAAAACCGCCAGATCCACCTTATCATGAAAAAGGAACTCTTTTGCCTTCTGGCAGTTATAGGCGCCCACGGTCGCATAGCCAGCACTGTCAAGGGCAAAACATATGCCCGCATTTAATGCAAGGTCATCCTCTACGATCAAAATCCGTTCCATCTCTCCTTAACTCTCCTTATCTAACAGGTGAATGTTCCGTTTTTTATCTTTCCATCCTCAATGCGCACGATCTCGTCTGCAAGCTGCGCCAGTTCCAGGTCATGGGTGATCATCACAAGGGTTTGTTTAAAAGCAGCGACACATTCCTTTAAAAGCCCTGCCACATTCTGGCTGTTTTTGCTGTCCAGATTTCCTGTGGGCTCGTCAGCAAGGATCACTGCCGGCTTGGCAGAAATCGCCCTTGCAATAGCCACCCTTTGTTTTGCGCCTCCGGAAAGCTGATAGGGATAGGCATCTGTCTTTTCCGAAAGATGCAGCCCATGGATCACTTCCCGGATAAAAGGTTCGTCTGGCCTCTGACCGTCCAGTTCCAGAGGAAAAACTATATTTTCATAAACCGTAAGGGTGGGGATCAGGTTATAGTTCTGAAAGACAAACCCGATTTTTCTTCTGCGAAAAAGCGAAAGTTTCGCTTCTTTCATATCTGTAATATCAATCCCATCGACTACCACCCTGCCCCGGGTAGGCTTATCCAGACCGCCCAGCATATTTAAAAGGGTGGTCTTTCCGCTTCCGCTGCTGCCTACGATAGCCGTAAACATACCTTTGGGGATGGATAAGGAAACGCCGGTAAGGGCATTCACCTTGTTTTCTCCATCCCCATATATTTTCGTAAGATCCCTGGTTTCTACTGCATTCATTTGTTACCTCTTCTGTCCCGTCGCGTTCTGGTCTTTATTATATTTATTTTCCATACAGTTGTCAATTTAT
>DWYZ01000160.1 GCA_019118425.1 Candidatus Blautia faecavium
AAGCTTCTGTAATTATCCCTCGATTCCAGAACTCTCTTCGCAGTCCATATCCCAGATCATAGCTCTCCTCTGTGCTGACATTCACATATCCTATAGGAGAATTCTCCTTTTTTAAACAGACAGCATACGCATATGCATCTTTCTGCCTGTATTTATCAGCATACATCTGTTCATAAAACGCCTCTGCCTCATCCATTGTCTTCAGCGGAAACCAGGGCAGAAAAGTATTGACCTCTTCATCACTGTATATTTCATAAATGGCTTTCAAATCCTTTTTCGTAAATTTTCTTAAAATAAGCCTTTGTGTTTCAAGTGTTGGTGTGTTCATTTTGTTTCTGTATTCCTCTCTCTTTTATTTTCCCAGGTATATCTGGATGAAAAAGAAACATTTCCCGTCTTCCTTCTTTTTATTTCTTCATCATAAATTCATAAATGCATGGTATACTACAACCGGTGATTGACTTATGAAAAAAATTTTGATTGTAGAAGACGAACCAGATATTCAAGAAATGCTCTGCGCTTACCTTCGAAACGCAGGATACGCCGCCTGTGCTGCCGGGGACGGGGTAACTGCTTTAACTTTGTTTGAAGCTCAGTCTTTTGACCTTGTTCTGCTTGATATCATGCTCCCTAAGATCGATGGCTTCGGAGTATGTGAACTGATCCGTAAGAAATCTCAGATTCCCATCCTGATGGTGACTGCGCTGGACAGTGAAGAGCAGCAGCTTCGGGGGTTTGGCCTGGATATCGATGACTATATAACCAAGCCTTTCTCCATGCCTGTTCTTTTAGAAAAGATCCGTGTGATCCTGCGAAGAAGTTCCGGTCCTACAGAAGACAGCCGTCTGCACTACCGGGATCTCACCATCGACCCAGACACAAGGGAAGCCCTTTTAAACGGCCGGCCTTTAGAGCTTACGGCTAAGGAATTCCAGCTGCTGTATACCTTTCTTTCAGCCCCCGGACGGGTATTCACCCGTGAAATGCTCCTTTCTAAGCTTTGGGGATATGACTTTTACGGAGATGAACGTGTGGTGGACAGCCATATTAAAAATCTCCGCCATAAACTAAAGAATCATTATATTGAGACAGTAAGGGGGGTGGGCTATCGTGTTCCGAAAAAAGCTCCGTGAAAGTTTAACCGCGCGTATTTTTTTCATTACCGCTCTCATACTTTTTGGCGCTGCGGCTATTACCTTCGGCCTTATTGCCTGGGCTACTCCGATCACTTATACTGCTGCAGTCAATAATGACCTGACACAGCAGGCGGATGCTCTCGCAGAAAAATTATCAAAAACCTCTTTAGCTGACTGCGGGCCCTTGCTGGATAAATTTATCCGTTCCTCCGGGGCAGAAGTGATCCTGACAGACTCTGACGGCCAGCTTGTTCATACAGGCTCAAAGCTTTCCGATCCTTCTTTATACGAAGACGAGACTTCCCCTGCTTCTTCAGGCGCCCGGGAAACCTCTTCTGTCACCTGGTCTGCGAGCACTCTTGAAGACAAAGATGCGGCAGTGACTGTCACCATGTCCGGGCAGGACACGATTGCTGCCGCCGTGAAGTTCGCCTCTGAAGAGGATGAATATTTCTTATATGTCACTCCTCGTATACAGGCGGAGAACCTGGCGATACAGGCACTCACGGAAATGGCTCCGCTGCTTTTTCTGGTACTGCTGATTTTTTCCGTTCTCTGTGCATTAATCTATTCCCGCTATATCACCCGGCCCATTGTCCGTCTCAGCGATATCGCAGAAAAAATGGCTGAACTGGATTTTAACTGGGAATGCAGGGAATCCCGCCAGGATGAACTGGGTAAATTGGGACAGAGCCTGAATCAGATGGCCAGACGGCTGTCTCATGCTTTAACGAAGCTGGAAGCCGCTAATCAGGCGCTTTTAGGAGAGGTGGAACGGGAACGGAAGCTGGATAAGGAACGCATGACTTTTTTCTCTGCCGCGTCCCATGAACTGAAAACACCCGTTACCATCCTGAAAGGGCAGCTGTCCGGCATGCTGGAAGGAATCGATGTGTACCGTGACCGGGATAAGTATCTCCTTCGTTCTCTTCAGGTCACAGGCCGGATGGAAAAGCTGATCCAGGAAATGCTGTCTATCTCTAAAATGGAAAGCGGCAAAGAGGTTCTCAAGCAGGAAGCTCTCGATCTTCCTTCTTTGCTTCACAAACAGCTTGCTCTCCACCAGGAGCTTCTCAGCCTGCATGGGCAGCATCTGGAAACACATTTTTCGTCAAATGTCACGGTGACCGGGGATCCCTCTTTCCTTGGCAAGGCAGTGGGGAATCTCCTTTCCAATGCAATCCTTTATTCTCCTGAAGGCTCCCGGATCCGGGTATGGTGCGGCAAAGGATTACATGGCCCTGCTTTTTCCATTGAAAATACCGGCGTTCATATCCAGGAAGAGGCCCTTCCTCATCTTTTTGAAGCCTTTTACAGGGAAGAGGGCTCCAGGAACCGCAGCACCGGCGGAAGCGGCCTGGGGCTTTATCTGGTACGGATCATCCTCAAACGGCACCAGGCGTCCTGTACCATAGAAAACACAAATGAGGGCGTACGGGCAACGGTCTGCTTTCCCGGCTGATCCCTCCTGTGTTTTATCTACCTTTCAAAAGGGCTTTGCTATTAAAGATGTCTGGATATAAATACAGCCTTTGGAGCATTTTTCGATCATGTTCCAAAGGCTGCAGCCTTCTCAGGCTATATGAGTTTTCAGTTCTTTCACATCTCTTTTTAAGATTTCTACTTCTTCAGACAGATAATCCACTTTAACCTGATATGCCAGCTGGGCGTCTGTCACCTTATTATTCTCGTTCAGCTTCCGTATCAGAGTAATATAGTTTTCCGCCAGCAGAGTAATATTTTTATCTGTCACATTTTCTAAGTGAAGTTCAATCTGCGCGGTTTTCTCTTTCAGACTTGAAATGTCTGAGCGGATATCCTTAATATCCGATTTCATCAGATCCATGTCCGACTTCATCGTTTTCATATCCGACTTCATCAGATCCATGTCCGACTTCATCGTTTTCATATCCGACTTCATCAGATCCATGTCTGACTTCATTGTTTTCATATCCGACTTCATCAGATCCATGTCTGACTTCATCGTTTTCATATCCGACTTTATTGTTTCCATATCCGAACGCATATCTTCCTGGTTCTGAATAATCTTTTCAAGAAGCTCTCTTTCCGTCATCCATTTTCTCCTTTCTTGTGCTGACCTTAAATTTCATGCGTTTCTGATATATTTTCATATATTTTATCTTTTGTAATTTTCTTTTGTATATGTAAAATACGTATTGTACCTTTCTTCTTTTATCCTATGTATCTACAGGCAATACCCTGACCAGAAAATATCCGGATCTTATCTTTACCCTCCTATATTATTTATTACCTGTACGCAAAAAATAGTATAGCACACAAGAAATTCAATTTAAAGAATTGACAGCAAAAAAAGTCGGCCAAAATAAAAAGATGTCGCTCTTCATGAAAAAAACAAAAAATATCCAAGTTCCCTTCATATTGCCTTGCTATCCTACACAGGATCTCAACAGAAAGGACAGTGATAGATAATGAAGATCAACATTAAAAATGTCAGTATGACCTATCCCAATGGGAAACAGGCGCTGAAAAGCCTGAATCTTAACCTGAATAGCCCAAGCCTGATCGGCTTACTTGGGCCAAATGGCGCCGGAAAATCCACCTTAATGAAGCTTTTGGTATCGGCGCTGCTCCCAACCGCCGGTACTATCCAGGTAAACGGAACCTCTCTGATCCGGTCCGATCGTTTATTAAAAAAACAGCTGGGGTATCTTCCCCAGGATTTCGGATTATTTGAGGAGCTTACTGTAATTCAGTTTTTGGACTACATGGCCGCCCTAAAAGGGATAAAAAAGCCGCGATCTGCTGTAAAAGACGTGATCTGCGCCGTTAATCTGGAAGAAAAATCCAAGGCCAGGATCCGCACCTTATCCGGAGGCCAGAAACAGCGCGTGGGAATTGCCCAGGCTCTTTTAGGAGATCCGCCTTTTCTTATTTTTGACGAGCCTACCGTAGGACTGGATCCGGAGGAACGTATCCACTTTAGGAACCTTTTTTCCAAAACCGCCCAGAAACGGCTGGTACTGTTGTCTACTCACATTATTGAAGACGTACAGTCTGTCTGCGATCAGCTGATCGTGATCAACCACGGCAAAATCCTGTTCACCGGCACGCCGTCGGAATTGATCCAAAAAGCCGCGGATCATGTCGGCATCTTTTTCGAACAGGAAGCAGTGCAGGAACAGGGACTTCACATTACCGCCAGAGTCAATACCGGCTATGGCGTCCGGTGCCGGGCTGTGGCTGATACGCTGCCTCCCTGCGCCCAGCCTGTAGAACCCTCTTTAGAAGACGCTTATCTTTATCTTATTTCCAGGGAGGTGGCCAAATGAAACGGATCCGGCTGTTTTTTCTTGAACTGAAAAGGCTGCTTCAAAGCCCGTTCACCTGGCTGGTCTTCCTGCTTACCCTGCTTTCTCCTTTAGCGGGACTTATCCTATATAAACCAGCCGCTGCCAGCACCATGCTTTCCACGTACCTTGCCAATCCGGCGATCGCTGCCGGTGTGATAAGCGGAATCCTCTTTGGATGCCTTACTGTATTTGAAATGGACCGCACGATCCGAAGCCGGACCTTTGTCCTCATTGACGCAGTGGTCTCTCCCCTGTGCATGGCTCTTATAAAAATACTGGCCCTTTTAGCAGCTGCTTTTTTATCCCTGGCTGCAGTCATGGCAGTCTGGCTGCCTATAAGTGCCAGACTGATCGGTTCTGTTTTCGGCAGCATGGACTATGTGCTATCCTACGTGATTTTTATGGGCCTTGCTCTGCCCTTATCCATCCTTGCCGCAGGAGCTGCCTGGCAGTTTACCAGACGAGCAGATCTTTCTCTGGTACTTTTCGCAGCTTTCGCCGGTCTCAGCCTTACGGTCTGGGCAGATGACTGGCAGCTGTGCTGGCTGAATCCCTGTGTCTGGGCATTGTCCGATGATTTTTCTAATTTCCGTATTTTCCGGTCTGCCGCCTATATGCGTCTTACCTGGCTGGCAGGTTTAGCGGGAATCTGGACGCTGTCCTGGCTGTGTATCCGACAGTTTGGAAAAGGCCTTCCCGGCTCCCTCTTCCATAGCTGCCGAAAGATATACCGTCCCGTAATCGCCCTTTTTCTCCTCCTTAGCTCCGTTACGGCCTATGCGGCACAGCCTATGGTGGATCAGAGCAATCCGGATGAAACGGTAATGTCTTTCCTTGAGCTTCCCTATTTGGAGGATGTAGTCTGCACCGGACGCTCTGCCCAGGTTTATCCAGACACAGATAACGGCACAGTCACTGGTCGTGCCTCTTACCAGTTTAAAAGTTCTTCCAAAGAAACCGGAACCGTATACTTTGGCGTTACTCCTGGCTATACCATTTCTTCTGTAAAGGCCAACGGCGAAGATATTCCCTTTCAGCTCAGCGAATATCAGGAATATAACGAAGCTTTGCTTACGGTGGAGCTTCCTTCTCTGGAAGAGATCGAACTTACAATAGAATACGGAGGCTTTCCCAGGGAAAACCGCAATTCCTCCGTCATGCAGGGAGGCAGAGAGATCAGCAGTGAATACCTTTGTCTGGAAAACGCCGCTTTATCTCCCCGCCTGATGAATGTGTCCCCGGATGAAAACATGTATCCTGCAGCAATAGAGATCACCCTCCCGGATTCTATGACTGTGATCCCCTTCGGATCCAGCGAAGCGGAAATTGCGGCAGAAAACAAAGATGGCACCACGACCTGGCGCTATGAAGACAACGGGACCGGCGGCATCCTTTACGCCGGAGATTATATCCGGGAAGATATAGAGGCAGGCGGTATAAAGATAGAGCTTTATTACGGGCGCAAACATCAAGAGGTTATGGAGAAGGCCAATGCGTCAGAGGCGGTAAAACAGGTGGCGGAATATTGCACAGAGCATTACGGTTCTTTATCCTTTGGAAGCAATGGAAGCCTGAAGCTGATCCAAAGCCGGGTCTCCGGCGGAGGTTATGCCACAGACGGAGCCAGCCTTCTGGACGAGGCGGACTTCACTGCTTCCAATTTAAGCAACAGCAGCAAAGGCTCTATACCAGGAGAAGTGATGATCCACGAGCTTGTCCATCAATGGTGGGGGCTTGGCAATATGTTCGACACCTCTGATGAAACAAGCGCCTGGTCTGCGGAAGGGCTGACCGTTTATACCACCTATCGCATTGTCAAAGAACTTTATGGAGAGGATTATGCCCAAAAGCATTATGTGCAGCAATGGCAGCAAGCGGTTGATGATTATTATTTGAATTTTTATGTCCGCAATCCCAACTACCTTAATATGCTGCCCCAGGATAAGCAGCTTGAGATCACGAACGATCTTACTTATGTACGGCAATACTGTGAAATGCCGCTGAAAATCCAAAAAGCGGAAGAACTATGCGGCGGGGAGGAAGCAATGGATGAGATCCTTCACAGCCTGTTCAACCGCGAACTGGATCCCGCTTATCCTTATCTTACCTATCAAGAATTTTTAGACGCCTGCGGGCTTTCTGAGGAGGATTTGAATCTTGCGTAAAATATATAAATACGAATGCAAACGGATATTATGGAACAAATTTTTTATAGGACTGACACTGATCCTGCTGTTTTACGGCTGGCAGGTGCTTGGCAGTGTAACTGTTTTAGGCGTCTCTCATACAGCGCCCTTTTCCCCCTGGAGTTTCGGAGATTATTTAAGCCGGTTGCTTCCTCTTTTGTGGGTCGGTTCTCTTCTTTTTCTCACATTTTTTACTTCAGGCAAAGCCAGACGGGTCATGGTCCTGACAAATGCCACCCCCGTATCTCCCCGGCAGTATGCCCTGACCCGATGTGCTGCTGCCCTTACAGGTACCGGACTTTTGGTCCTTTTCATCCTGGTGGAAGCCGCAATTTTTTACGGTGTGTATTTTAGATGGTATAAATGGGGAAGTCTGTTGTTCCCAGCCTTTATGACCCTGCTTCCCCCATTGCTCTTTGCCCTGGGGAGCGGCTGGCTGCTTGGGCAAACCAAAGGCTGGCTCCTCTATATCTGGATGCTGCTCCCCTTTGCCTGCATGGCCCTTCCTCTGCCAAAAGCTCTGGGCTTATGGAATGGGAGCTTCTTTACAGAATACCCTTTGGACCTAGGCGGTCTGGATCCGGCTTTTTCCATGCCTGTGTCCAATATTGCAGTGCAGTGTATTTTATTGTTGATCGGCGCGTTTTTGCTGTTTAACTGCAGCAGGAAAAGAAAAATATTTTAATAAGGAAAACCCCGGAGGCAGCCGCTCCGGGGTTCTCTATTCCTATTTTGGGACGACGGGAAGGCTTAACCCTCTTCCTGTAAACTCTTCGGTATACTTTTAATTTCATTCTATAAACATGGCATCCCCGAAAGAAAAGAAACGGTACTTCTCTTTTACCGCCTCTTCATAGGCATGCATGATCCTTTCCTTTCCTGCCAGAGCGGATACCAGCATGAGAAGAGTGGACTCCGGAAGATGAAAATTGGTGATCAGTCCATCGATCATCTTAAAATGGTAACCCGGATAAATAAAAATATCCGTCCAGCCGCTTCCAGCTTTCAGCGTTCCATCTTCTCCCGAGGCCGATTCCAGGGTGCGGCAGCTCGTGGTCCCCACAGAGATTACACGGCCGCCGTTTTTCTTCGTCTGATTGATCAGCTCCGCCTGTTCCGGTTCCACCACATAAAACTCCGAATGCATGTGATGTTCCGTCACATCCTCCACCTTCACCGGCCGGAAGGTTCCAAGGCCGACATGAAGAGTTACATGAGCGATCTTTACCCCTTTTTCCTTCACCTGCTTCAACAATTCTTTGGTAAAATGCAGACCGGCAGTGGGCGCCGCGGCGGAACCTTCGTGCTTTGCATAAACAGTCTGGTAACGGTTTTTGTCCTCCAGTTTCATCGTAATATAAGGCGGCAGGGGCATCTCACCCAGGCGGTCTAAAATCTCCTCAAAGATCCCCTCGTAGGTAAATTTGATCAAGCGGTTTCCCTCTTCTACCACATCTATGATCTCGCCCTTTAGGCATCCGTCTCCAAAGCTTATTTTGGCCCCGGGCCTTGCCTTTTTCCCGGGTTTTACCAGGCATTCCCAGATATCGTTTTCCTTTCTCTTTAAAAGGAGGATCTCGATCACCGCGCCGGTATCCTCTTTATGCCCGTACAGCCTGGCAGGGATTACCTTGGTGTCATTGATCACCAGGCAGTCCCCTTCTTTTAAATAATCCAGTATATCGGTAAAATGGCGGTGTTCAATACTTCCGTCCTTCAGGGAAAGATGCATCAGTCTGGACGCGCTTCTGTCCGAAAGAGGGCTCTGAGCGATCAGCTCCTTAGGCAGATCGTAATAAAAATCTGATGTTTTCATAAGGCTTCCTCCTGTTCTTCCTTCCATTGTTTCTTTAATTGACGGATGAAATTCCATTCTTTATTCGTAAGGTCTGCTTCTTTCAGCAAATCCGGACGGTTTTTTAAGGTTCGCACAATTGCCTGCTCTCTTCTCCATTTAGCCACATTTTCATGATGCCCGGAAAGCAGCACTTCCGGCACCTTCTTCCCATGCCACTCCTCCGGCCTGCTGTACTGGGGATACTCCAAAAGATTTCCCGCGAAAGATTCTGTCTCTCCAGACTCTTGATTATTCAAAACTCCAGGCACCATACGGGAAATAGAATCCATCATTACCATTGCCGGAAGTTCTCCCCCTGTCAGCACATAATCTCCGATGGACACATAATCCGTCACGATTTCTTCAAGCACCCGTTCATCGATGCCCTCATAATGCCCGCATAAAAAAACGATCTCCTCTTCCAAAGCCATCTCCCGTGCCATCTTCTGGTTAAACACTCTTCCCTGAGGAGTGAGATATACCACCCTGGGCCTTTTTCCTACACGTTTTACAATGGATTCATAGGAGAGATATACCGGTTCTGCCTGCATGAGCATTCCCGCCCCTCCTCCGTAAGGATAGTCGTCCACCTTCTGATGTTTATTATAAGCAAAGTCTCTTATGTTTATGGCTTCCAGATTTAATACACCTTTGGCGATCGCCCTTCCGGTGATGCTGGTATTCATCCCCTGGGTGATCATATCCGGAAACAAGGTCAACACATAAAAATTCATTTATAAAAGCCCTTTCATCAAATGTACGGTCATCTGTTCCTGTTCCAGGTCTATCTTTAATATACACTCTTTAATAGCAGGAAGAAGCACTTCTTTTCCTTCGTCTGTAGTAACCACATACACATCATTGGCCCCTGTTTCCATAACGTCCTTTAAGGTTCCGAAGTGGGTTCCATCCTCCAGGATCACAGAAAGCCCTAAAAGATCCGCGATGTAATACTCGTCTTCTCCAAGCTCCTGTCCTTCTTCTCTGGGAATCCACAGCTCCCTGCCCTTGTACATTTCGATATCATTTATATTATCAATTCCTTTGAATTTTAAAATTGCCAGATTCTTAAAAAATTTTACATTCTGGATTTCCAGCTTTCGCAATTCTTTTCCTGTATCAAGAAGGATATAATCTAAGTCCAAAAAGCGCGCTGCATCGTCTGTCGTTGGAAATACCTTTACTTCTCCTCTGACTCCATGAGTCGTCGTGATCACGCCGACTTTTAACAAATCTTCCATGTATACATACTCTCCTAAAATTATATGCTGATGCTCTTTTCATAAAATCAGGAGCTATGTCACCACAGCTCCTGATCCCCATCATGCAACTTTACAAATCGTTACATACTTATTTTCATTGCAGAATATCTACAATCACTTTTTTGCTGCTCTTAGAAGACGCCGCCTTTACTACGGTACGGATAGCCTTGGCAATCCTGCCCTGACGTCCGATCACCTTTCCCATATCGGAAGGGCCGACTTTCAGTTCGATTACAATGGCATCGTCCTTTTCAACTTCTGTAACAACTACTTCATCCGGATTTTCAACAAGAGATTTTGCAATTACTTCTACCAATTCTTTCATTACATACCTCCCTGACTTGTCCATTTCAGGACATTATGGAAATACCCTCTCTGGTATCTTCTTATTTCTCAATTCCGGCTAATTTGAAGATTTTTGCAACTGTATCTGTAGGCTGTGCGCCTGCTGCAAGCCATTTTTTTGCAGCCTCTTCATTTACTTTGAAAGCGCTTGGCTCAAGGTTCGGATCGTAGGTTCCGATCTCCTCGATGCACTTTCCGTCACGTTTGCAGCGGGAATCTGCAACTACGATTCTATAAAAAGGTGCTTTCTTCTGTCCCATTCTTCTTAATCTGATTTTTACTGCCATTTTTTGTTTCCTCCGTTTATCTTTTCTTGTTTACTTTAAATTTTATTTAAAAAGGAAGCTTAAAGCCGCCTCTTTTACCAACTTTACCACCCATTAAGCCGGGCATCTGCTTCATCATCTTTTTGCTCTGTTCAAACTGTTTTACCAGACGGTTAACTTCAGAGATGTCCACCCCTGCGCCTCTGGCAATCCGGTTTTTTCGGGAGATATTTAAGATGTTTGGATTGCTTCTCTCCTGGGGAGTCATGGAAAGGATAATGGATTTCGTGCGGTCCATTGCCTTTTCATCAATCATACCCTCCAGATCCTTTACTTTTCCTCCGATTCCCGGCAGCATGTTTAGAATGCTCCCAAGACCGCCCATCTTATTCATCTGTTCCATACTGGTGAGGTAGTCGTTAAAGTCAAAGTCCATTTTCTTTAACTTTTTCTGCATCTCCTGCGCCTGTTCCTGGTCAACTGCAGCCTCCACCTTTTCAATGAGGCTCATCACATCGCCCATTCCCAGGATCCTGGACGCCATCCTGTCCGGATAAAACTGCTCCAGATCAGACAGCTTTTCTCCCATACCTACATACAGGATCGGCTTTCCTGTCACTGCCTTGATGGAAAGGGCAGCACCGCCGCGGGTATCGCCGTCCATCTTAGTAAGGATCACACCGTCTATTCCTACCTTGTCAGTAAAGGTCTTAGCGACATTTACCGCATCCTGTCCTGTCATGGCGTCTACCACAAGGATCGTGGCATCCACATGTACGTTTTCTTTTATATCGGAAAGCTCCTGCATCATTCTCTCATCGATGTGGAGACGTCCTGCCGTATCTATGAGAACGACATTCTGCTGGTTCGCCTTGGCGTGCTCCAAGGCTGCCTTTGCGATATCCACCGGACTTTGCTTATCTCCCATGGAGAAGACTTCCACGCCCTGTTTCTCACCGTTTACCTGGAGCTGTGTGATCGCTGCAGGACGATACACGTCACAGGCTACAAGGAGAGGACGTTTTCCCTTGGACTTTAATTTTCCGGCAAGCTTGGCTACTGTAGTCGTCTTACCAGCGCCCTGAAGTCCTGCCATCATAAGGACGGTGATCTCATTGCCTGGTTTTAACGGAAGCTCTGTAGTCTCGCTTCCCATCAGATTTACCAGTTCTTCGTTTACGATCTTTATCACCATCTGGCCGGGATTCAGACCGTTCATTACATCCTGGCCTACCGCGCGTTCCTGAACAGACTTGGTAAACTGTTTTACTACTTTAAAGTTTACGTCCGCTTCCAGAAGTGCCATCTTTACTTCTTTCAGAGCGATCTTAACGTCTTCTTCGGTAAGACGGCCTTTTCCTCTCAGCTTTTTAAACACATTCTGTAGTTTTTCTGTCAGACTTTCAAATGCCATCTACTATAACTCCTCTAATATCTCATTGGAAATAGCTGCAATCTCTTCGGCATGATAGGTTTCTGCAAGATCGTGGATCCTGCGTACCTGACTGCGAATATTCACAAATTTCTCTACCAGATGCAGTTTCTCTTCGTATTCTTCCAGAGCCTTATTCACACGGCGGATCATATCATGGACACCTTGACGGCTGATTCTAAGATCCTCTGCCACTTCACTCAAAGAATAATCCTCCAGAACCACGCTCTCATACACCTGCTGCTGGCGCTGTGTCAGAAGTTCTCCGTAAAAATCATATAAAAGCGTCTGCTCTACAAACTTTTCCATCTGCATCACCTTGGGTATCATACATGATTTTCCGATAGATGTCAAGTATTTTTTCTTGACGAAGTTATATTTGTCTTGTTCC
>DWYZ01000161.1 GCA_019118425.1 Candidatus Blautia faecavium
CAGTCCTGCGGCGAATATATATTTTTCTTTTACATAGGTGTCCCTCAGAACAGGCAGGGTCATAAGAAAAGTCATTCCCTTTTCCGCTTCGTCATAAGAAACGGTATTTAACACAAGAAAAGCGCTCATGATAGTGAGATAGACCATAATAAACTGTGCCCCCATTTTTCCTGTAAGAGAATAGACCAGAGCCACCAGCACAGCAATCCCAAAAACTCTTCCGTTTATTTTTAAAAGTTCCATATCTTTTTTTAATAATCCCTTCATACTGCTTCCCCCCTTGCCATCATGGTGATCACTTCGTCGATGGAACCTTTTTCTACTATCAGGCCTGGATAGTTCTCCATATAATAATTTTTTTCATTGGTCAGGCAGCTGTAGCCGAAATGTTCTTTTTTTACACGGAGGATATGGGATTTATCCATAGAAGGATACTCTTTTTCCCTCACTTTTAAAAGGCCATAGGAATCCATCAGAACGTCCGTGTCCTCATGGAGAACGATACTTCCCTTGTGGATCATATACAAGTCATCGCACAGTCCTTCCAAATCACTGGAAATATGAGAGCTGATAAGGATTGCCCGTCCTTCCGTCTCCATATATTCCCGCAGCATCTCTAAAAGCTCGTCCCTCGCCAATACGTCAAGCCCAGCAGTAGGCTCATCTAAAATGAGAAGAACCGCATGATAGCTCATGGAAAGAAGTACTTTCAGCTTTGCCTTCATCCCTGTGGAAAAATCCTTCAGCTTTTTATCCATGGGTATGGAAAAATGTCTGCATTTCTCTGCAAACCAGTCTTGATCAAAATTTTCATAAAATCCGCCCATGATTCTCATAATCTGTTTTACATTTAGATAGCCGTTAAAACTGCTCCCAGAAAGGACTACGCCAATCTTTCTTTTATCCTTTGGGGTGATATCCTCAAGGTGCTTTCCAAGCACCCGGACGTCTCCGCTGTCCGGATAGACCAATCCTAGGATTGTCTTAAAGGCAGTAGTTTTTCCTGCACCGTTTGCACCGATCAGGCCTGTGATGCAGCCTGGGGCAAGGGATAAAGAGCAGTCCAAAGAAAAACCTTTATATTGTTTGCATACATGATTTAATTCTACCAGCATACTCAGTCCTCCATAATCAGATGAAATAATTCCCGGATTTCCTCGTCCGTAAGGCCTCTGCTGCGGCCCTTCTGGATGGCAAGCTCCAAATCCTTTTCTACTTCTTTTTTCCTCTCTTCCAGGAGGAGAGAGGGGTTGGTATGGGAAATAAAGCTTCCTTTTCCGTGCACAGTCACCACAAAGCCTTCCTCTTCCAGATAATCGTAAGCTTTTTTTACTGTCAAGGCGCTGATCTTAAGCTCCTTGGCCATGGTTCGCACGGAAGGGAGGATATCCTGTTCTTTTAATTCTCCATTTATGACCATCGCCTTGATCTGGGAAACGATCTGCTCATAAATAGGTTCCATGGATGTATGATTGATTATAATCTTCATAATTCCCTCCTGTTGCAAACAGTATATAACAGCATATAACTGTTGTCAAGTGTTATATACTGTTTATTTCATCTTTAAATTGGAGGAAGAGCAATACCTACAAAGGCTGGGATGGAGAAATGCAAAAAAATACGCCGCAGAACAGCTCTGCACTGCTCTGCGGCGTTTTTGTTTTTAAGCTGCCGGCTCTTCTGTTACTTCTGCTTCCGGTTCCTCTGCTATGGTAGTTTCTTCTGCTGCGGGTTCCTCCGCTGTGGTAGTTTCTTCTGTTATGGTTTCCTCTGCTGTCTCTTCTGTCTCCTGGGCGCTTTCCTCTGTATCTGCCGCGGAGGCTTCCTCCACGATGGTGATACGTCCGTCGCCGTATGGATCTGCATACTCTTCGCCTACGGTGCCGCCCAGGTCCTCTGTGATGTACTGGATCAGGGCCTGGTTATCCAGCATGATATCTTCCAGAGGCATATTGCAGCCCTGGAACATGTTAAAGCCGTCTCCGCCGTTTTTCAGCATATAATTGTGAGACGCCACCGTATAAGTCGCGTTCAGATCCAGGTCTTCTCCGCCTACTTTCACATTCTTCACGCGGTATTCCCCGTCCACTCCCGCGAACATTCCGTCTGCGTCAAGCTGTACGGAAGAATCGATATAAGTATGGATCTCAAAAGTAATGCCGGATACTTGCTGGAATCCGCCGGATTCAGCCGGAAGATCCATCACACCCATCTCCAGGGCATCCAGGATCTGCTGACCGGTAGCTTCTACCATACAGATTTCATTTCCAAAAGGCTGTACGCTGATGATATCCGCATAAGTAATGTCTCCTGCCGCAATATCCGCTCTTACTCCGCCGCCGTTGGCAAATCCGATGTCCGCTCCGGTCACTGCCCGGTAAGCATCCGCGCATAAATCTCCCAGGTTCGTCTCAGTAGTACGTACCAGACGCACCGGTTCTTCCTGGTCAAGGGTCTCCGGATCATTGACGACAAGAGCCACATCGGTCTGTGCGACCACCTCGTTTAATACATCTTCAAATTCTGCATTGATCTCGCTGATAAAGCTTTCTGTCTCCGGATCCGCCTCGATTCCGTCTGATACCAGAGTAGAGGTCATTGTTCCGTCTTCCCCGATGGTAAGCTCTCCAATGGTGGCAAGCTTCGTTCCAGTGGAAGTAAGGAGCACATCTTCTCCGTCCTTATTCTTTACAAGATCCCCTTCCACTACGCTGTGAGAATGACCGTCCAGGAATACATCGATCCCTGAAGTGTTTTCAATTACCTCTGTAGACATCCAGGGAGAACAGGTCGCGTCAATGCCAAGGTGGGATACTGCGATCACATAATCCGCTCCTTCTTCTCTTGCCGCATCTGCCGCTTCCTGTACGCATTCGTAGAGAGCGGTTCCGTCCTCATCCTGTTCAAAGCCATAAATAAATTCCCCGGACTCATCCTGGAAATATTTCGGGGTGGATGAGGTGATGGTCTTCGGTGTACAGATGCCTAAAAATGCGATCTGCTTTCCTCCCACTTCCACAATCTCATAGGGATCAAACACCGTCTCGTCTGTGGTCAGATCTACAAAGTTACAGGAAACATAAGGAAAGGACGCTTCCTCCGCCAGGGAAAGGAACTGCTCCATGCCATAGTCAAATTCGTGATTGCCAGGCACGGCCAGATCATACCCTACCTCGTCCATGATATCAATGATATACTCTCCTTCTGACAAGGTACCGATCACATCGCCCTGGACGGCGTCTCCGATATCCACCAGAACCACTTCATTGCCTTCTTCCTCCAGTTGTTTTTTAAGGCCTGCCACTTGTGCATAGCCCAGTACCTGGTTTTCCTCGTCCTCATTTACCGCACAATGTACATCATTGGTGTATAAAACGATAACGTTTCCTGTTCCAGTGTCCTCCTGGGCCCAAACAGGAACACTTCCTGCCGCAAGCATAGACACGGACAAAATTACTGTCAAAATCCTTTTTTTCATATTTTCTCCTTTCAAAATAAAATTATTTGATCAGGCCTTTGCGGCCGGGTAAAAACACTGTCTGACATTTTCGTTCCCAAAACCAACATTTTGATTATAAACCTTGACATAAATTTCAAAAGCAAGAAATTTTAAAAATATTTAACCATGATACAGGATCAGGCCGCCTTTTCTGCTGTATCCCGTATCCCACAGTCTCTCCATATCCAGCCAGTAACAGGAACCGTAAGTGACGGCCTTTGCCAGGCAGCAGTCCTTTATAGTCTCATATCCGGTCAATAAAAACCAGTGCCACTCAAAGTCCTCAAAAGCCGGATCCGTATGCTTTAAGGTCAGGCAAGGCACAGGAAAATCCCGGTCAATCTGTGAGATCAGCGCAGCCTCCGCCTTTTCCACAGGCTCGTTTCCATCCAGAGGCTCCATTTTAATGTCCTGACATTTCTGATCTGACAAATAAGCCTCCACTCCCTCCATATATAAAGAAAGGGTATCAATCCCTGACCAGCGCGGTCTTAAATAAGGTTTCATCTTCATTCCAAACGCGAAAAAATCTTCCTCTGTAAGTTTATGCACATTAAAAGGATATAAATGCGTTCCTTTATGCAGGTCAAAATATATACAGCTGTCACAGGCAGTAATGGCTGCACATCCTCCCATTTTCATGTCAGGATCCGGAAACAGATCCTGATTTCCTCCATACCCCTCTCCAAGCTTAAAATAATCCAGTTCTTTTTTCATCCTTACCACCCTCTTAAAATATATCCTCTCTTGTTTATTATAAGCAGCTTTTATTCTTTAGCGTTTTTTGAAAAGATAAGATTTTTTATGTATTTTTACTATTTTTCTCTGTCAATCTTATAATATAAACAAAATGGAAACCGCGTACCGTCCTGTACCTTTATTTTTCTTCCTGTTTTACTCCCAGGCTGTCAATAATGGTGATCACAAGCCCGCGGATGTTATTTTCCGTAGTCCTGTAAGGCGCGATCCGCAGCGTATAGTACCGCCCGTTCATAGCAGTCACTTCTCTGTCAATGGGCACAAGATTTTTCAGCACCTCTTTTGCATCGCTGATGATATCTTCCGCAGGAAAACTGTGGGCAAAAATCTGGAAAGACCGCCCCACGTCATGTTCCATAAGCTGAAACTCCCGTCCTACATACTCTGTAAACTTCCGGATATTCAGGTTGCTGTCCACAAAGAGGATACCGATCATAGTGGAGGACAGGAAATTAGACAAGTCGTTGGTCAGCATGGTCAATTCGTCTAATTTCTGCTGATATTCTGTATTTACTGTATAAAGCTCCTCATTTACCGACTGCAGCTCTTCGTTGGAGCTTTGGAGCTCTTCATTGGCAGTAAGAAGTTCTTCATTGGCTGCCTGCAGCTCTTCATTTACCGTTTCCAGTTCTCCGATGGTGGATTTCAGGTCATTCTGGGATTCATGAAGCTCCTGCTCCAAATCTGTGATACGTCTGGCTGCAGTGATATCCACGTCGTATTTCTCGGTAATGCCTCCTACCTCTACCTCATTATTTTCTATAAAAAGCACTGCCACAAGTCCGCTTTCCTGCCCTCCTTTTACAGGAATGGGGCTTACCGTCAGATTCACATTCCTCCGTCCGGAAGGACAGTCTACCGCAATTCCTGTATAGGTAACCGGAATATGCTCGCACCGGCACCGGTTAATGGCAGTAGAGGCAACCAGACTCAGATCCTTATGGATCATGCTGAAAAAGTTAAAGGTTGCTTTCCCCGGGGCAATAGCCAGATAATCCTGATAGTTTCCAAAAAAATGGATCACATTGTTCGTCTCATTTAAGACAACTGATGCCGGAAGAAATTCTTCTAAAAACTGAATATAAGAATTTTCTAAAGAATAATCCCCAGTTTCCCGGTCCACGATATAATTGGTTCTGGGAGAGACTGTATGTATGTTGGGGATATTATATGTCTGCGGCACAAATTCATCCACTTTCCCTTCTCCTTTATGTATATAAATTTTTTCGGCACTGCACACTGTGCGGAACACACTGCTGTACTCCCCTGCCGTTTCGCTTTTTCCTAAGAATAGATAACCGCCGTTCTTTAAAGCGGAATGAAAAATGGTAAACAGGTTTCTCTGGAGCACTGGCTGAAAGTAGATCATCACATTTCTGCAGCTGATCAGATCCAGCTTTCCGAAGGGAGGATCCGAAAGCATATTGTGAGGCGCAAAGATGATCATCCTTCGTATTTCCTTGGAAATATAATATTGGTCATTTTTCTTACTGAAAAATCTAGCCAGACGTTCCGGGGACACATCGTCCAGAATGCTTTCTGTAAATACGCCCTTACCCGCCTGTTCAATAGCCTTGGTATCCACATCCGTAGCGAATATTTTTACATCTCTATGGATATTCAGCTCTTCCATTACCTCTTTAAAGAGAATTGCCAGAGAATAGGCTTCTTCGCCGGTAGAACATCCCGCACTCCACACACGGATGGGTTCTTTTTCCTTCGTTCTTTCTACGATATTATAAATAACATTGGATTTCAGCTTTTCAAAGAAAGCAGGATCCCGGAAAAAGTTCGTGACTCCAATAAGAATTTCTTTTACCAGGATTTTCCCTTCTTCTCCATTGGTACTTAACAGTTTAACATATTCCCCCAGACTGGGACTATGGGTCACCACCATCCTGCGCTCGATTCTTCTTAAAACAGTGGTTCTCTTATAATTAGTAAAATCGATTCCACTGACTTTTTTTAATATGGAATAGATTTGGAGAAAAGTCTCCTCATCTGAAATGAGCTCTTCCTTTTCTCTTGTTTTTATGATCACCGGATAATTAAAAAAGTTCAATATTTCGTCCACAATCTCATCCGGCGATAAAACAAAATCCGCCAGACCTGTATTAATGACGCTTCTTGGCATTCCGTCAAACTTAGCTGTCTCCGGATTCTGCACAATGACAAGGCCGCCGTTTTCCTTTACGATTTTTATACCGTTCGTCCCATCTGAGCCTGTGCCAGACATTACCACTGCAATGGCTCTCTCTTTCTTCTCCTTGGCTAGGGAAGCAAAAAACACGTCAATGGGATGGTTCAGTGTACCGTGTATTAATTCCGATA
>DWYZ01000162.1 GCA_019118425.1 Candidatus Blautia faecavium
CTGGGTTATTTCCTCGTCCTCATGGTAGGATTGCACATAATGCTTATAGGTTCTTCCGTCCGTCTTTTAGGATTACGCTAAGAATTTTTACAGTAAATGAGGAGGAAATGAAAGTGAAAAAGTTTGCCTGGATACTCCCTGTGGCGGCCGGAATTTTATGGGGGTCTGTGGGAGTGTTTGTAAGAACCTTGAGCGATTATGGAATGAACAGCTTTACTGTGGTGGAATCCAGGGTTTCCATGGCAGTGCTGCTTTTGCTGATAGGAATCGGAATCTATGATAGAAAGCAGCTTAAAGTGAGGCCAAAGGACCTGTGGCTTTTTATCCTCACCGGGACATTGGGCATGCTGGGACTGAATATTACATATAATGAGGCCATCAATCATTTGCCCTTGTCTTTGGCGGCGGTGCTTTTAAGTTTGTCACCGGTATTTGTCCTGATGCTGGCGGCGGTGTTTTTTAAGGAGAAGATTACGGCTCGGAAGACAGGCTGCGCACTTCTGGCAATCTTAGGCTGTACTTTAGCAAGCGGGGTTTTAGAAAGTCTGACTGGGATGGAAATAAGCGGCACCGGGCTGGTTTTGGGCGTGGCAAGCGGATTGTTTTACGCACTATACAGTATTTTTACCAAGGCTGCTATGAGGCGGGGATACTCCGGACTAACGATCACCTTTTACTGCATGGCGGTAGTGGGGATCTGTCTGCTCCCTTTCAGCGACTGGGGACAGATCGCTTCTTTTTATGCAGAAGCGCCTGTGGGAAATACATTCTATTCCATTCTTCATGCTTTATGCGGTTCTGTACTTCCTTATGCTTTATACACGGTTGCTATACAGTTTATGGACGCCGGAAAGGTGTCTATCCTGGCGGCCGGAGAACCGGTGGCAGCTATGGCTTTTGGGATGCTGTTTTTTTTAGAAATTCCTACGCCTGTAGAGTTTGTGGGAATGGCGCTGACAGTAGCGGCTATTATTTTGCTTGGAATGCCGGAAAAGAAGAGAAAAGAGAAAAAAATTCTTTCTTCTATAGAAATGGACAGAGGGTGAAAAGTTTTTAATGGATACAGCCTAAACAAAAGAGGAAAAAGAATAAAACAGGAAAAGCCGGACAACATCCAGGGAGATGGGGCCCGGCTTTTTTATAAAAAACAGTCAGGTAACAATAGGAAAAATAGGTAAGAGCAAGAGATTAAGAAAGTATAAAAACTATTGACAAATACCGGCAATATGCTAAGATGAAAAAGAAGTTTTAAAATTAAAAGATTTAAAATTAAAATATATTGAGGTGGGAAAATGAATTACTCTTTGGTGGCGCTATTATATGGAATGAAGTTTAAAAAATTATTAGATATATTTTTAAAACCTATTGAGAATGAGTATGACTTAAATAAAGTGGATCTGCAGATTCTGTTTTACCTGTATTCTGCAGGATCGCTGAATACATCCAAGGATATCATGGAGTTAAAATTATTTACAAGAGGGCACATTTCACAATCCTTAGGCCGCCTGCAGAAAAAGGGCTATGTGATGATAAAGCAGGACATGGAGGACAGGCGGTGTACACATAATTATCTGACCTCTAATGTAGAAGAGATCATTAATAAGCTAAAGTCTATATTCGACCAGGTACAGGGAATTTTAATGAAGGGTGTCACAGAAGAAGAAAAAAAGGCGGTAGATTCTGTAGTACAAAAGGTAAATGAAAATATTAACCAGGTAATCCTTTGATCTTTTATCTAAACACATATATTTCCAGAACCATAGGAAAAAGGATAGGATAACAGACATCTTAGCATAGAAAACAGGAGGAACAAACACATGGGGAAAATTATTGGAATCGATCTGGGAACCACGAACAGCTGCGTGTCCGTAGTAGAAAATGGAGCGCCGGTGATCGTTCCCAGCAATTCCGGAAATCAGACCACACCCAGCGTGGTGGCGTTTACGAAAAACGGAGAGCGTCTTGTAGGAGAAAGCGCGCGAAGACAAGCTGTGACGAACGCGGATCGTACCATCAGCTCAATCAAACGGCATATGGGAACAGACTGGAGCATCCGCATTGACGGAAAAGAATATAAACCCCAGACAATCAGTGCCATGATTCTGATGCAGCTGAAAAAAGATGCAGAAGAATTTACCGGAGAAAAAATAACAGAAGCGGTCATCACCGTACCTGCTTATTTTAATGATATCCAAAGACAGGCTACAAAGGACGCCGGACGGATAGCGGGGCTTCAAGTAAAAAGGATCATCAATGAGCCTACCAGTGCGGCTCTATCTTATGGGCTTAACCACGGAGAACCGCAGAAAGTAATGGTATACGACCTTGGAGGAGGAACCTTTGATGTGTCGGTTATAGAGATTGGAGACGGCGTGATCGAGGTGCTTGCCACTTCAGGAGATAATCATTTGGGCGGTGATGACTTTGATGCGAGGATCAAGGACTGGCTGATCAAAACGATAAAAAAAGAGCATCATGTGGACCTGTCCCGGGATCCGGCTGCAATGAAGCGTATCACAGAAGCTGCCGAGGATGCGAAGAAGGCCCTTACTTCTAATTTTACCACAAAGATTACTCTTCCTTACCTTGCCCAGGTAAAAGGAACACCGATACATCTGGATATAGATTTCACCCGCGCGCAGTTTGAAGAACTGATCCGGGATTTGATCGACAGGACTGCGGAACCGGTGAATAATGCCCTGCAGGATGCGGGGATCCGGGCTTCCCAGCTAGGCAGAGTCCTTTTGGTGGGCGGTTCCACCAGGATTCCAGCAGTACAGCAAAAGGTAAGAGAACTCACAGGAAAGGAACCCTCTAAGAATATTAATCCTGATGAATGTGTGGCTAAGGGAGCTGCTATCTTAGGAAGCACACTGGAAGGAAACGGACTTATCGCGGCCGGTACCGGAAAGGATCTGCTTCTCCTGGACGTAACTCCTTTAAGCCTGTCTATTGAGACTGTGGGAGGGGTAGCCACACGGCTGGTAGAAAGAAATTCCACTTTGCCCACACGGTACTCAAAGATTTTTTCTACAGCGGCTCCATATCAAAGATCTGTAGAGATCCATGTACTTCAGGGAGAACGACCCATGGCCAGAGACAATAAGACCATAGGCAAGTTTAAGCTGAAGGGGATCAAGCCTGCTCCTGCGGGAGTGCCTCAGATAGAAGTTACCTTTGACATAGATGCCAATGGGATTCTGAAGGTATCTGCAAGAGATTTGGATACAGGAAAAGAACAGTCTATCACAATCACGGCAGATGACAGGATGTCAGAGGCAGAGATAGAACAGGCTATTTTAGATGCCCAGAATTATGCCGGATACGATGGAGTCAGACGGGAAGCCATGGAAGTCCTGGACGAAGCCCAAAAGGTCCTGGCAAGGACAGACCAAGGGGTAAAGGCTGCCGGAAAACAGCTGGACCGCGCGTCTAAGAAACAGATTAAAAATGACAGCAATTCTCTGCGCAAGCTGGTAGCAAAATGTCAGTTAGGAACAGTAACAGAGAAAGAGATCGCGGATATTCGGCAGGCGAAGGAACAGCTGGAGCAGACGGCAGAGGAAGTATTGAAGGAGTAAAATGCGTCAGAAAGAGGAAAGTGTGAAAGAAAGCTTTCACATCTACCATTATTGACGCAGCTAGTGCGTCAGAAAGAGGAAAAAATGGATAAGATAAAAATGTTTTGGAAACGGTTTATGGATGGAAGAAATGGTGTGGATGAGTGTGCAAGGACTTGTCTTATCGCTGCTTTGTTTTTGTATTTGGCGGCTTATATCCTGAATATGGGAATCCTGCACCTGCTTTTCTGGGCTGCGTTTATATATGGGTTGTTCCGAGTCTTTTCCAGGGACAGAGACCAGCGTTTAAAGGAAAATCTTAAATTCTTAAGTTATGTACAGCTGATCAAGATGAATTTTCAGCAGAGAAAGACCCACAGGATCTTCATGTGCAGCAGATGCGGAAAAATGGTCCGCGTCCCAAAAGGAAAAGGGAAAATTGAAATTACCTGTCCGGTATGTGGAAATAAGATGATCCACAGGACATAGATCCAGGATTCTTCTGTAAATAGCATCGAAAAAGGACAGGATGGAAACACAGTAAGCAACTATGAGGAGGCATGAAGCAGTGGGATGAATTTAAGGCGGCGTATACACCGCCTTATTTTTTTGCTTTTTGCCGTTTTATAGGGAGATACATGGATCATGGATGAAAGGAAAAATATCGAAGATAATAAGATAGAAAAATAAATAAAAAAATACTTGATAAATATACTGCAGTATTATATGATAAGAATACGTCAAAAAATTAACAAACAGGAATGAAAAGGAATACCAAAAGGAAATAGGAATGAATTGAGGAGAATGGATATGCAGAAAAGAGGAAAAAAACCATTTCTGGGAGGAATACATCCTACAGATGGTTTTGACAAAGCGTTGACTATGGAAAAGGCAGTGCAGGAATACTCCCCTTTAAAAGTAACTATTTTATCAGAACAGTCTCCTGGGGGGAGGTGCCGGTTTACAGTCCAGCCGGGAGACAAGGTGAAAGAAGGAAGCCTGATCGGCGAACCGGATGCTTTTACGGCAGCACCTCTTCATGCAAGTGTGGAGGGAACCGTTATGGAGATCAAGAAAGTGCAGGTACAGGGAAGATCCATCGAAGCCTGTGTGATCCAAAAGGAAAAGGAATCCTCCTGGCTGTCCCGGAAGTATGAAGAAGAATTAATAGAATTTGGCCACCTTTCAAGAGAAAACATCATTTCCTGCCTGTATGAGGGCGGACTGACCGGAATGGGAGGGGCGGGATTTCCCACATACAGGAAATATGAGACCCAAAAGGAAATAGAGTTTCTTCTGATAAACGGAGCGGAATGTGAGCCTTATCTTACCTGTGACCACCGTCTGATGGAAGAGAAGGCTCCAGCGCTGATCAATGGGATACGGCTGCTTCTTTTTGCCAGCGGCGGGAAGAAAGCTTTTTTGTGTCTGGAGGATAATAAGCCGGATGCGGCACAAGCCCTGAACCACGTGTTAAATTCTCAGAGAGAAAAGGAGGCTGAGATAGAGATAAAGATTCTTCCTACCAGATATCCACAGGGAGGAGAACGCCAGCTCATCCAGGCTGTCTTAGGAAGGGAGGTGCCTTTAGATGGCATTCCGGCAGATGTTGGTGTAATTGTTACCAATGTGGGAACGGCAAAAGCAGCGGCGGATATGGTTTTGGGAAACAGGCCGCTCACCAGGCGTATTGTAACCGTAAGCGGCTGTGTAAGAAACCCGGGAAATTATTTGGTACCTGTTGGAACTTCCGCGGGGGAGCTGATTCGCGTATGCGGAGGCGTTTCAATAGAAGAAAACCGGGTGATCCAGGGAGGGCCTATGACTGGCACTTGCGCGGCCACAGACTACAAGGGAGAAGCGGAACTGTTTTATGTGACCAAAAATACTTCCGGGATCCTTGTGCTTCCAAGAACAGATTACCAGGAACAGCCTTGTATCCGCTGCGGCGGATGCGCATCGGTCTGCCCGGCAGGACTTGTCCCCTTTCAGATCGAAATTGCCTTTATGGAGGAAGACTATGATTTATGTGAAAAGCTGTATGCAAAAGCCTGTATTGCCTGTGGATGCTGTTCCTATATCTGCCCGGCGAAAAGAGATCTTGCAAGACGGATCCGGATGGCAAGAGACCAGATAAATCAGCGCATAAGAGAAAGGAAGGTGAAAAAAGGATGAATCAGATGAAAGTCATGAGTGCGCCTTTTATCCGCGCAGAAAAAAGCACACGGCTGATTATGCTCCATGTGGTCATTTCCCTTATGCCTGCCCTTTTAGGGGCTGTCTATTTTTTCGGGATCAGAGCTTTTTATCTGACCGGGTTTTCAGTGGCAGTCTGCGTACTGACTGAATACCTGTGGCAGAAGCTTACGAAAAAACAAGTAACAGCAGGAGATTTCAGCGCCGTAGTTACAGGAATCCTCCTTGCCTTTAATATGCCTGTCACTGTTCCTGTATGGGTAGTGGCGGCCGCGGCAGTTTTTTCTATTTTATTTGTAAAAGAAATATTCGGCGGAATTGGAAATAATTTTGTGAATCCTGCACTTATGGGAAGACTTTTAGTCATGGTGACATGGCCTGGGACTGTTATAAATTATACTGTGCCGGGAACCTTGCCTGTAGATGCAGTATCCGGTGCCACAGTCCTTGGATCGGTTAAGACAGGGGCACAGGCGGGATACAGTTACTGGCAGATGTTCATAGGGGAAGTGCCGGGAGCCATGGGAGAGACCAGCAAGCTGCTTCTCCTTGTGGGATTTCTCTACATGTGTTATATGGGAATTGTAAATATAGAAGCTGCCCTGTCCTATATTGGGACGGTGCTGGTTTTGACCTTTATATTAGGGCCGGAAGGCCTTTTTACAGGAGATATACTCTTAAATTTATTAGGCGGCGGATTGCTTATGGGCGGTTTTTATATGCTTACGGATTATACTTTTGTGAGCAGGCGGGGCAGGATTTTATATGCGGTGACAGCGGGAGTGATCACAGCGGCAATACGGATTTTTACCGTGTATCCGGAAGGGATCTGCTTTGGGATCCTAACGGCGAACTGTCTGGCAGGCCTTATGTCCCTGGCCTTTAAAAGACGGGTTTATGGAACAAAAAAAGCTTAATGGAGGGAATCAGAAATGAAAAATAAAACAGTAAGAGGAATTCTTGCCCTGGTTGTAGTAACGGCGCTTTCTTTCGGCGTGATCATCGGGTCCAGAGCATTGTCGAAAGATATGGAGGGAAGTTTAAGTGAAGGAGAAACTTCCATAGTGAAGGAACTGGACGTATCCGGATGGGAAAACATCCAGGAGGCTTCCCAGACAGAGAATGGATATATGGTGACTGTAAAAGAAAAAGGATACGGAGGAGATATCCTTATGAATGTTTCTTTCGACCACTCAAAAGAAGTACTTACCCAGGTTCAGGTTCTGGAACAAAATGAAACCGAAGGTCTGGGAGCGAAAATTACAGAACCGGAATTCCTGGATCAGTTCCCGGGGAAAAAAGCTCCGGTAGTCTTTGCAGATATGGACTCTCAGGAGAAGCAGGATGAGATAAAAGAACTGGAGGATGACCTTGCACAGGGAGCAGTTCTAGCCGATGGCACTTACGAGGCAAAGACACAGGAGCCGGACGGAAATGGTTTTACCGATCAGGTAACCATGACTGTGGAAGACGGAAAGATCACACAGGTGGCCTGGGAATCCATAGGAGAGGATGGGAGCAAAAAAAGTGTGCTTTCGGAAAACGGTGAGTACGTAATGACAGAAGATGGACCTACCTGGAAGGAACAGGCGGAAGCTTTAGCAAAGGCAGTGGTGGAGAATCAGTCTTTAAGCTTTCTTGCTCCGAACGAAGAGGGAAAGACTGACGCGGTAGCCGGTGTCAGCATTTCTGTCAATGGATTCATCGATCTGACCCAGGAATGTATGGAGCAGGCGGCAGGAATCGAAAAGTCTGTTCAGGAGGACTCTGCCTCAGATGATTCCGGAGAAGCTGCCGGGGAGACAGCCGTGGATGCTGTAGCCGGTGCAACAGTTTCCTCTACGGCTGCCATAACAGCTATCAATGAGGCTTATGAATTTTTACAGACAGCAGAATAAAGAAAACGGAGGATGGGATATGGAACGAAAATATCCGGCAGAAGCCTTTGCCCTTGGCATCTTTTTGTTTTCCACGGGGATGAAGGAGGCTTTTGCGGCCGGGATCCTGGTGATCCTTTCTGTGACCGCAGCTCAGTGGGTCAAGGAACTTTTAGAGGAGGCGATCCCACGATGGAGTCTGTGCCTTTGTGTGGGTATTGCCAGCGGTAGCTTAAGTGCATCAGTCTTTCTTTTAGGTTTTACAGTTCTTGGGATCGGACTGACGGACGGTATGTGGATCATGACTTTTATCCTGGGACTTTTTTGCGCCTGGTATGTGCTGGAAGGAAAGACAGAGGGAGAGTACGGAGAACTTTTTTATGAAAGCGGGATCCTGTGGGGTCTTTGGGTATTGCTGGCGGCTGTCCGCGAATTTATGGGAACCGGCGCAGTGTTTGAGAATCTGCTTTATGAGGGTGAATTTCAGTCAAAGGCCTTTATGGGAGGTACTTTTGCCTTTCTGACGGCAGCTCTTGTTCTGGCTTTGGGAAATGGGCTCTTGAAAGCGGAAGAGAAAAATAAAAGAGGATTTTTTATACTGATACCTGCAGTTATCTTTCTCAGACCGTTTACTATGGACCGCTATGGAGAGCTGATCGGACTGTTGTGGACAGCGGCGGTTCCTCTGATACTGTTTTTCTCAGTGAAAAAGATCCTTCGGTTTTCCAGGTTGCCGAAAGCCTTTAGAGGGCTGCCGGCTGATCTGATGGCAATGGGATTTATCTATATGATCCTGAGTGTATATTAAAAGCAGCAGGATAAAAAAGAGGACAAAGCCATGTGACTGGCTATGTCCTCTTTTTTTATAGATTAGTTATAACTGTTTGTTTTACAGTTTGTCCTCTCGCTTGATATATCCGGGGTGGTCTGCTGGAGCAATGATCTCGTTGGAATGGATGATCTGCGCACGTTTATCCACAACCTGATTTTCAATAATGGCGTTCTTACCGATCATCGCGCCAGGAAGAATAACACTGTTTTTTACAATAGCGCCTTTTTTAATGGTGCATCCTCTTCCTATGATAGAGTTCTCGATGGTACCCTCGATAAGACAGCCGTTAGATACAACGGAAGACTTTACGCTGGCAGTATCAAAATACTGTGTGGGAGCGGAGTCATTGGTCCTTGTATAAATAGGCCAGTCTTCTTTAAAGAGGGATCTGGCATTGTTAAAGTCGATCAGGGCCAGATTTGAATCATAGTAACTCTTAAAGTCTGTAATGGATGCTAAAAAGCCTTTGTGAGCCACTGCCCGGACATCAAGATTCTCACATTCGATATTTACTATCTGGGGCAGGGTGTACATAGAGGAAATTTTTTTAGCCTTACGGATCAATTCAATGAATAAATCCTTTTTCATGATATAGGTATCCAGGAAAATATTCCGGTTCTTTTTATTTCCACGGTTTTTCTCAATGGAGAGAACACCCTTCTGACGGTTCAGATTCAGGAAATCACAGTTTAAAAAGGCCTCGTCCCCATTATCTACTGAATGGTATAAAAGAGTAATATCTGCCTCGGATTCAATATGAGATTCCAGAAGCTCGGCAAAATTCATGGAAAAGACCATGTAGCTGGGTGCGATCACCACGTAGGGCTCGTTCATTCTTTCGATGATGTCTATGTTTTCCATGAAGGCTGCGATGTCAGTGTTATAGATATCGTTTTCAGAGCTGTGCTCTGCAAAAAGGAGCTGTAATTTACCGCGCTTGGAGTTAATGTTATAATGACGTCCTGTGCCGATATGCTCCGCAAGGGAACGGGGTTTTCTGCGGACATAAACCTGGATACGGTCAATACCGCTGTTGCTCATATTAGAGATAGGGAAGTCGATCACACGGTATCTGCCAAGAAAAGAAAACGCACCGATGGGGCGGTATGTCTGTAATCCCTCCACCCAGATATGATTTCCACATGAATTTACAATTCCAAATGCCTTTGCCATTTTATTCTCCTCCCTTAACATCTTTCGCTACAAGCTCGATATGCTCGCTGTCGGCACTGCCGACTACTGCGTTTTTATGTATTTTTACATTGTCGGCAACAAGTGAGCGCTGTACGATGGCACCTTCCTCCACCTCTACTCCAGGCATCAGCACGCTGTCGATGATCTGTGCGCCAAGGCCAACTTTCGCACCGGTAAACAATACGGAATTTTTTACCTTTCCTTCGATACGGCAGCCCTGAGTGATAAATGCCTTTGAAATATCCGCTTCCGAACCGATATACTGAGGAAGAGTCGCCACGTCTTCTGTGTATATTTTCCAGGTGGAATCGCTGAGATCAAGCTCGTTGTTTTTATCGAGAAGATCCATATTTGCTTCCCATAAGGAATCAATGGTTCCTACATCTTTCCAATAACCTTTGAATTTATATGCATACAGATTTTTTCCTTCTTCAAGCATGCGCGGGATAATATCCTTGCCGAAGTCATGGTTGGAATCCGGGTTTTTCATATCGTCTGTAAGGAGCTGGCGCAAAAGCTTCCAGTTAAAGATATAGATACCCATGGACGCAAGGTTGCTCTTGGGGTTTTCTGGCTTTTCTTCAAATTCTACGATGCGTCCGCTTTCATTGGTATTCATGATGCCGAAACGGCTGGCTTCCTTCATAGGAACTTCGATTACCGCGATGGTAGCGTCCGCCTTGTTTTCCTTATGAGCGGCGAGCATTTTTGCGTAGTTCATTTTATAAATGTGGTCGCCGGACAGGATAAGGATATATTCCGGAGAATAGGTATCCAGAAAATCGATGTTCTGTGAGATTGCATCGGCAGTACCACGATAGACGTTCAGATCACTGTCTGCTTTTTCACGGGGCGGAAGTACATAAACGCCGCTGTTTGCAGCGTCCAGACCCCAGCGGCGTCCTGCCGCTACATAGCTGTTCAGCAGAATAGATTCATATTGGGTAAGTACGCCTACCACATCAATCCCGCTGTTCGCACAATTGCTCAAGGGGAAATCAATGATGCGGTATTTGCCGCCGTAAGAAACAGCAGGCTTGGCTACTTTATTCGTGAGAGCATGAAGACGGCTGCCGCGTCCACCGGCTAAGATCATTGCTATCATGTTGTTTTGTTTCATAGTGAACCCTCTCTTTCCTTTTCTTGAACTTATTATACAGTTTTTGTAAAGAATTTTCCATATTTTTGTGCAAGAAAATAAAAAAAACTTATTAAAGTTTGTTAAAATTGGGTAAAACGTCTTTTTTTTAACAGGTTGTTTTGTGTACATATGCAAAATAACCTTTTGCGCTGAAATTTATCAATATTTTACTTTATTTATGGCTTATGAATGTTATACTGAAATAGGCGGAAAAATAAATGAAATTAAATCTTGGCTAAATTAGTCAAGAATGGTAAAATGGAAGAGAATACAATAAGGAGGAAAAATTTATGAATCAATGTTTTGGATGTTCAACTTGCAAAAGTGCAGATAAACCGCTGGAAGGATTTATCGCAAACCTTCCTATGGAGACTTCCCATCACAGAGTGGAAGGACAGAGCACAAAATGCGGATTTGGTTTGCAGGGTGTCTGCTGCCGGCTTTGCTCTAACGGCCCCTGCCGGATCACCCCTAAGAGCCCGAGAGGTATCTGCGGCGCTACCGCAGATGTGATCGTGACCAGAAATTTCCTGCGCGCAGTGGCAGCCGGTTCCGGATGTTATATACATATTGTAGAAAATACTGCTTTAAACGTTTTAAAAACCGCTCAGGCAAAAGGTGAGATCAAAGGTGTCAACGCATTGAACTATCTGGCAGAGGAGCTGGGAGTGGAATGTGAAGATATCCATGAAAAAGCGGAAAAAGTGGCACGCATGGTTTTAGACGATTTATATAAGCCGGAATACGAGAAAATGGAACTAGTGGAAAAGCTGGCATATGCACCTCGTTTTAAGAGATGGCAGGAGCTTAATATCCTTCCAGGAGGAGCAAAGGGTGAGGTGTTCCACGGTGTGGTAAAATGTTCTACAAATCTGAACTCTGATCCTGTAGATATGCTGACAGACTGCTTAAAGCTTGGAATTTCCACAGGACTTTATGGCCTGACCCTTACCAATTTATTGAACGATATCCTTCTTGGGGAGCCGGAAATCCGCATGGCGCCGGTAGGTCTTCGTGTCATTGACCCGGATTATATCAACATTATGATCACCGGACACCAGCACACCATTTTTGTGGATCTCCAGGAGAAATTAAAAAGCCCTGAAGCTGTGGCAAAGGCACAGGCAGCAGGAGCGAAGGGCTTTAAGCTGGTAGGCTGTACCTGCGTGGGCCAGGATCTGCAGCTTCGAGGCGCTCATTATACGGAAGTATTTGAAGGTCATGCCGGAAACAACTATACCAGCGAGGCAGTTCTTGCTACAGGCGGTATTGACGCTGTCCTTTCTGAGTTTAACTGTACGCTTCCGGGAATCGAGCCCATCTGTGAGGAACTGAAGATCAAACAGATCTGCCTGGACGATGTGGCGAAAAAGGCAAACGCTGAGTTAAAGCCATTTGTATTTGAAAACAGAGAAGCACAGAGTATGGAGATCATTGATGAGATCGTAGAGGCTTACAAGGAAAGACGAGGCAAGGTTCCTATGAATCTTTTCCCTGAGCATGGAAACGACGACACCCTTACCGGTGTGAGCGAAGTGTCTCTGAAGAAGTTCCTGGGAGATACCTGGAAACCTCTTATCGATCTGATCGTATCCGGAGACATTAAGGGAATCGCCGGAGTCGTAGGCTGCTCAAACTTAACTGCAGGAGGACACGATGTGCTTTCTGTTGAGCTTACCAAAGAACTGATCGCCAAGGATATCCTTGTGCTCACAGCCGGATGTTCTTCAGGCGGATTGGAAAACTGCGGCCTTATGGAGCCGTCCGCAGCCGCCCTTGCAGGTCCGAAGCTGCGTGCTGTCTGCGAAAAACTGGGAATCCCGCCTGTATTAAACTTCGGCCCCTGCCTTGCTATCGGACGTCTGGAAATCGTTGCAACAGAGCTTGCGAAAGAACTTGGCGTGGATCTTCCGAAACTTCCGCTGGTACTTTCAGCAGCACAATGGCTGGAAGAGCAGGCGCTGGCAGACGGATGCTTCGGTCTTGCTCTGGGACTGCCGCTGCATCTGGGACTGCCTCCATTTGTGACAGGAAGCTCTCTTGTGACAAAGGTGCTTACAGAGGATATGAAAGAGCTTACAGGAGGACAGGTGATCATCAACGGCGATGCGAAGGAAAGTGCAGATATTCTGGAAAAAATCATCCTGGAAAAACGCGCTGGCCTGAATATATAAAAAGGAGGCTGCTTATATGAAACGGATCATGATCGAAGCGGAAAAATGCGATGGATGTAAAAGCTGCAGCCTTGCCTGTATGCAGGCACACAGAAAAGATGAGGGAGATATCTATACCCTTGATCTTAACGATATAGAAAACGAAAGCCGGAATTTTATCTATAAACAGCCGGATGGAACATACCGCCCTATTTTCTGCCGCCACTGTGATGAGCCGGAGTGTGTGCTTGCCTGTATGAGCGGTGCACTCAGCAAAGATCCCACAGACGGGCATGTGTATTATGACAAGGAAAAGTGCGGTTCCTGCTTCATGTGTGTGATGAACTGTCCTTATGGAGTTTTAAAGCCGGATGACGCTACGAAATCCATAGTGATCAAATGTGATTTCTGTAAAGATCTGGGCAATGAGCCAAGCTGTGTCAAAGCCTGTCCTAAACAGGCGATTCACGTGGAGGAGGTGTAGCTTATGAAGCATGTGATTATCGGGATCGGTGCCGCCGGAATGACGGCCGCACGTACCATACGGGAGCTTGCGCCAAATGATGAGATCGTCATGCTGTCTGTGGACGAAAAACCTCATTCCAGGTGTATGCTGCATAAATATTTAAGTCATGAAAGAGATGAGGACGGATTAAATTTCGTGCCTGCAGATTTTTTTGAGAAAAACCATATCTGGCATATTCCAGGCTGCAGAGTGGAAAAGCTGGATACGGACAGGAAAAAAGTAATCTATGGAGGCGGGATTGCCTGTGATTATGACAGGCTTTTGATCGCCACAGGTGCAGAAAGCTTTATTCCTCCTGTGGGAGCTCTTAGGACGGCGCCTAATGTGTTTGGGCTGCGTCATTTAAGCGATGCAAAGGCCATTGATGAAAGGGCCAAAGATGCGAAAAAGATTGTGATCATCGGTTCCGGTCTGGTGGGCCTGGATGCGGCATACGGCCTTTTAGAGCAGAAGAAGGAAATCGTGATCGTGGAGATGGCAGAACGGATCCTTCCTATCCAGTTAGATGAAAAAGGAGCGGCAGAGTACCAGAAGCGTTTTGAAGCTGCCGGGTGTGCTTTCCGTCTGGGAAGAAGAGGAGCAGATACCATCTTAAATGAATCCGGCGAAGTAACCCACGTGGTTCTTGACGATGGAGAAAAACTGCCCTGCGATATGGTGATCGTAGCAGCGGGCGTACGAAGCGCCACGGCTGGTTTTGAGGACAGCGGCCTTATCATCGACCGGGGAATCCAGGTGGACGGCTATCTGGAGACAAACAAAAAAGGCGTTTATGCAGCGGGAGATGTCACAGGTCTTTCCGGCATCTGGCCAAATGCCCAGAAACAGGGAAAGATTGCTGCAAAGAATATGGTGCTTGGAAACCAGTTTATGTATGTGGACCGTTTTGCAGCCAAGAATACCATTAATTTCTTTGGACTTGTGTCCCTTTGCGTAGGCAAGCTGAACCCGGAGGAAGGAGACGAGGTAGTTCTCCGGGAAAGCAAAGATCAGTATGAGCGCGCAATCTTTAGCGGGGATAAGCTGGTTGGTTTTCTGCAGCAGGGAGACATTTCCCATGACGGAATTTATCAGTACCTGATCAAAAATGAGATTGATCTTAAGGACAAAAAGGACAGGATTTTTTCTCTTAGCTTCGGAGATTTCTATGGAATCAAAGAAGACGGAGAATACATATGGAATTAACGGGAAAATACGGCAATTGCAGGAAGGGAGCGAAAAGCTCCCTTTTTGCTGTCCGGGGAAAGAATTTTTGTGGTATAATGGTCAGGCTGGATAAAACGAACATAAGAGACGAGGAGAGACAGAAGATGAAAAAAAGAAAAAAACTTTGGCCAAAGGTCATAGGTATCTTTATCATGCTGGTTCTGGCGGCAGTGGTCTTTATATCTAATTATCTTGTGGATTTTGCCATTGTAAGAAAGGAGTCCCCGGAGAATGTGGCACCGGATTCTGTGGTTACGCAGGAGAATATGACAGTAATGGAAGAAAATATACAGGAGATATGGAGGCAGACAAAAGACTGGCTGGCCGGGACGCAGACAGAGCCTGCGGAGATTACATCCAGGGACGGACTTGCCTTAAAGGGAGATGTATACTGGACAGACAGAGAAAGCCATAAATGGCTTATCGCCGTCCACGGATATACGGGAAGACGTACAGATATGCAGAATATCGCAGGATTTTACGGAGTAAAAAACTATAATGTGCTTACGCCGGATATGCGGGCGCATGGAGAAAGCGAAGGAAAATACATAGGAATGGGCTGGCTTGACCGGCTGGACGTGCTGGATTGGATCGATTATGTGATCAGTTTGGATCCCATGGCGGAGATCATCCTTCACGGCGTATCCATGGGCGGGGCAACGGTGATGATGGTTTCCGGGGAGGAACTTCCGGATCAGGTGAAGGGAATCGTGGAGGACTGTGGATATACCTCTGTGTGGGATATTTTCGCGGACGAGCTTTCGTATCTGTTTCATCTGCCTTCTTTTCCTCTTTTAAATACGGCTTCGCTAATTGCGCATATCAGGGCCGGATATGATTTTAAGGATGCCTCTGCTGTGGAGCAGGTGAAAAAAAGCCAGATGCCTATTTTATTCATCCATGGGTCAGAGGATAACTTTGTACATACGGATATGGTCTATGAAGTATATGAGGCCTGTTCTTCCCCAAAGGATATCCTGGTAGTGGAAGGGGCAGGACATGGAGATTCTTACCGGATGGACCCGGATGCCTATTTTGACAAGGTGTTTTCTTTTATAGAAAAGGAATGCGTCTAAGAAAACAGCTTGACTTGGAGCTGACTCAAGGTGTTATCTTATTATATTATACAAAGAAAAACAGCAGAATAGAGGTGCAGCAATGGAAGCGAGAGAGATTTTAACAAGATTTAAGGAAGGAAAGATAACAATAGAAGAAGCAGAACATTATTTTCGCCAGGAGCCGTTCGAAGAAATGGAAGAATACGCGAAACTGGATCTTCACAGAGAGGTGCGCTCCGGCTTTCCTGAGGTGATTTACTCCAGCGGAAAAGCAGACGACCATTTTGTACATATTTTCCAAAAGTTATATGAGAAAAATGGGGAGGTAATGGGAACAAGAGCCTCCAGACACCAGTATGAGCTGGTAAAGGACCTTGTGCCGGGGGTGATCTATGATGAACTGTCCCATATCATCAAGGCGGAAAAAAAGGAAAAAGAGCACATAGGAAAGATCGTCGTGTGCACCGCAGGAACAGCGGATATATCTGTCGCAGAGGAGGCGGCCCAGACAGCGGAATATTTCGGTTCTAATGTAGAGAGGATCTACGATGTGGGGGTCAGCGGCATTCACAGGCTTTTTTCCAGACTGGACGCTATCCAGGACGCAAACTGTGTGATCGCGGTAGCGGGAATGGAAGGAGCCTTGGCCAGTGTTTTAGGCGGACTTGTGGATAAGCCGGTGATCGCTGTGCCTACTTCCGTGGGCTATGGGGCAAGCATGAATGGACTTTCCGCCCTCTTGACAATGATCAATTCCTGCGCGAACGGGATTGCAGTGGTAAATATTGACAATGGTTACGGCGCCGGTTATATCGCGACACAGATCAACCGGATGGGAAGCAGATAAGAAAGGCAGGAGGAAGCAATGGGAAAAACACTATATTTGGAATGCGGCTCCGGGATCAGCGGAGATATGACAGTAGCAGCACTTTTGGACCTGGGAGCGGATCAGGAGACTCTTAAAAAGGCTCTTGCAAGTCTTCCTATAGAAGGCTTTCAGACGGAGGTCACACGGGTGAACAAGTCAGGTCTGGATGCCTGTGATTTTGCCGTAAAACTGGATGCCCGCCATGAGAATCATGATCACGATATGGAATATCTCCATGGCCGCAGCCATGGAGAGGACCATGCGCATGGAGAATGTCACAGCCATGGACATGACAGCGAACACGGAGAACGTCACAGTCATGGAGACGGCCATGCACATGGAGAATGTCACGGCCATGGTGAAGAACATGAATATAAAGAAGGCCATTCCCACGAGACAGGACATTCTTATGGGGAACATATACATGGACAGGACGGGAAGGTCTTGGAAAGCCATATTATTTCCAGGGCAGAGCATTCCCATGAAGGCCACAGCCATCCTGCCCATGAACACAGGGGGATCTCCGAGATCCTTGCAATCATTGAACAGGCGGATATCACCCTGCGCGCAAAGGAAACCGCGGTAAAAATATTCTGGATCCTGGCGGATGCAGAAGCGAAAGCTCACGGCGTTCCGGCGGAACAGGTACATTTTCACGAAGTGGGGGCAGTGGATTCTATCGTGGATATTGTGGCGGCTGCCGTATGCCTGGATGATCTGGATGTGGACAGGGTGATCGTTCCCAGACTCTGCGAAGGCCAGGGGACGATCCGCTGCCAGCATGGGGTGATCCCGGTGCCTGTACCGGCAGTGGTAAATATAGCCTCAGCCTATGGTCTGCCTCTTCAGATAACCCACGTCCAGGGAGAACTTGTCACTCCTACCGGCGCGGCCATCGTGGCGGCTGTACGCACAGACGAGAAGCTGCCGGAAGAGTTTATCGTGAAAAAGGTCGGACTGGGGGCTGGAAAACGTGCCTATGAATGCCCTGGCTTTTTACGCGCTATGATAATAGAACCGAAGGCCTCTTCTGTAAAAAGCGATGTGATCTGCCGCCTGGAGACAAATATAGACGACTGTTCCGGTGAAAGCCTGGGCTATGTAATGGAAAGGCTTTTTCAGGAGGGGGCCAGGGATGTGCATTATACGCCTGTGTTTATGAAAAAAAATCGTCCGGCATGGCAGCTGAATGTGATCTGTGCAAAAGAGGACGCGGAAAAACTGGAAAATCTTATCTTTACAGAGACCACTACGATCGGTATCCGCAGAATGCTCATGGAGCGCAGGATCCTGAAAAGAGAAGAAAAAAAGGTTAAAACTTCTCTGGGAGAGGCGGAGGTAAAAATCTGCACCCTTCCGGACGGAAGCGAAAGAATCTATCCGGAATATGAAAGCACAGTGAAGCTTGCCAAAAAAAATCATGTCTCCTACCGGGAAGCTTATGCTATAATAGAGAACGAAGCAAAAAATATTGCTGGCTGACCGCAGCCAGCAGCTAAGCTTTTTCGTATAAGGAGAATCCATCATGTATGATTATATGTGTACCTACTCCGGCCAGATGCTGAAACCTCTAGAGCTTAGGCCGGAGGATATCGACCCTTTGGATATCGCCCATGCTTTGAGCTTATTGTGCAGGGGAAGCGGGCATCTCGTCCATTTTTATTCAGTAGGACAGCACTGTATAAACTGCGCGAAGGAAGCTAAGGCACGAGGATGGGACAGGAGGGTGGTTTTAGGCTGCCTGGTTCATGACGCAAGCGAGGCATATCTTTCAGACATCATAAGGCCGGTGAAAAAACATTTATCGAATTATATGGAGCTGGAGGACCGGATCCTGCTGACGGTTTATCAGCGTTTCGGCATTGGAGATCTGACGGAAGAAGAGTATGGAAAGATACGACGGATCGACAATGAGATTTTGGAAAACGAAATTCCCGTCCTTATGAGCAGGCCGGAAGATACTCAGCCCGCAAAGCTTTTCTCAGAACCGGATTTTTCACAAAGAGACATGAAGGCTGTGGAAGAAGAGTACCTGCGCATGGTGAAAGAACTTATGGAATCACAGGAGGTTATTTAGGCATGAGACAGAAAAATATATTGATCGCTTATTTTTCGCATAAAGGCGAGAATTATTCTAATGGGAGTATTGTCAAACTGGAAAAGGGGAATACGGAACGGGCGGCAGAGATACTGGCAAAGGTTACAGGAGGAGATTTGTTTGAGATACGCAGAGAAAAAAAGTATCCTTTTTCTTATAAGGAATGCGTGTCGGAGTCAAGAAGGGAGCTTCAGGAAAACGCCCGTCCGAAGCTGGCTGAAGATATAGACATCACTGGATATGATGAAATTTATCTTGGTTTTCCAAACTGGTGCGGAACTATGCCTATGCCGGTATGGACCTTTTTGGAAAACCACGATTTTACCGGAAAAAGGGTGTTCCCTTTCTGTACGAATGAAGGCAGCGGGATGGGAAAGAGTGAAGCAGATCTGATAAGACTGCTGCCTGGCATAGAGGCAGAAAAAGGACTTCCTATCCATGGCTCCTCCGTGGATACGTCAGAGGAAGAAATAAAGGCTTGGGCAATGGGACACGAGTAAAGAAAAAGAGGACATGGATATGAAGACAGGACTTGTTTTAGAAGGCGGAGCTATGAGAGGAATCTATACAGCCGGAGTACTGGATGTTTTTCTGGATTATCAGATCACTTTCGACGGAGTGATCGGAGTATCAGCGGGTGCGATCCATGGCTGCTCCTATGTGGCGGGACAGAAAGGAAGAAGCATCCGATATTATAGAAAGTACAGTAAAGATAAGCGTTTTATGAGTTTTTACAGCCTTCTGAGGACCGGAGATATCGTAGGAGAAAAATTTTGTTATCATGATATACCGGAATGGCTGGATCCTTTTGACCATGAGGCGTTTTTAAAATCTGATACGGATTTTTATGTGACCTGCAGCAATGTAGAAACAGGAAAACCAGAATATATCAAGGTTACGAATATGCTGGAGGAGGTAGACCTGGTACGGGCATCCGCCTCCATGCCTTATGTTTCCAGGATCGTTTCTTTTAAAGGAAAGAAGCTTTTAGACGGGGGCTGTACAGACAGTATTCCTGTAAGGGCGTTCCAAAAGCTTGGGTATGACAAATGTGTGGCTGTTCTTACAAGAGATGAAAAATACAGAAAAAAACCGGAGAATGTAAAGCTTCCCGGGATCATATACCATCGGTATCCGGAATTCGCCAAGGCAATCTGTGAGCGGCATCTCACTTATAACCGTACGATTGACGATATAAAAAAGATGGAAAAGGCAGGAGAAATTTTCGTGATCCGGCCAAGTGTAGAGCTTACCATAGGAAGAATGGAACACGATCCGGAAAAAATCCAGGCTGTCTATGATATCGGCCGAAAAGATGGGGAGAACCGGATCGGACAAATGATGAAATGGCTGGGACGAAATTAGCCTCTTGATTTTTAAATAAAGATAATGTACTATATATTGTGCCTGAGAAAAAT
>DWYZ01000163.1 GCA_019118425.1 Candidatus Blautia faecavium
GCTGCTGATATTCGTTTACTTTCAACGGCGACACCTCTTTCTTCCGGTTATTATAGCATGAACATAAAAAGGATGGCCAGGTAAGAAAAAAGGTAATTCTTTTTCGCTGCGGAAAAAGCGCAGCCATAAAGTAAAGCCTGAAAAAAGGTATAAGCTCCTGTAAAAAGATCCTGGGTAAAAACGTGGACCAGTCCCCAGGTAAGGGCGAGAAGGATACCGCCATAAGGGATAACGGTTTGCTTTTTTAATAAAAGCTCTGCACCATGCTGGCCGTGTGCAAGGATTAAAAAGAGAAGAAAAGCTTCGGCAGCATAATAGACATATTGGATGAGAAAATCAATATGTCCCATAGAGGTAAATTCTGCAGCTGGTTTAAAGCCTCCCCACATAACCGTAGTGATACCTACAGAAATAGAAGCAAAAAACAAAAGCAAGAAAATTTCTAGGGCAGATAAAGGCTTTCTTTGAATGGGGGGCGGCTTTTGGGCCAGTAAATACCCAATGCCGCCCCAAAGACTGCAGGTGATGACCCAGTGCAGGATATTTTGGCCGGTGTTCCAGGATTCTGATGGAATGGCGTAAATCTTTGTTTCCAGAAGGATAAGGAGAAGTTCTATTCCCAACCCGCCGAAAGCATACAGGGCATATCCAATATGATCCATATAAGAGCTTTTTTCTTCCCTCGCATAAAGGAAACTGATTTTTGAATTTTTGTGAGTGGTGTTTTTTGATCCATGACGGCAGCCTCCTTTTCCGAAGAACGGTATTCATATAACGTACTTCGGATTTTTATTTTGTGAATTTTATCTGCATTATAGAAAAAAGCCGGGCAGCCTGCAATAGGCGGCGGCCTGACCTGCATTTTTACGCTGCTAAGCTGCAGGCTTTATACGCTTTTGGGAAACGGTGATGGGAAATTACCTTTGTGTGGAAAGAATGGAAAAAGGGTTGCCATATGGGAGACAAAAAGGTATTATAAAAGCCATAAGTAAGAAAAGGGAGAAAAAGCATATGATTTGTAAGAAAATTGTTATTGAGGAAAAAACAGAGAATTATAATGAAGCCTTTCTGCAGACATATTTTTGGGAGGAGTCAAAGGAGCTTTATCCAGGACAAAAGCGTCCGGTGGTGCTGATCTGTCCCGGCGGAGCCTATGCGATGACCTCAGACAGGGAGGCGGAGGCGATCGCTCTTCGGTTTATGAGTATGGGATATCATGCGGCAGTGCTCCGCTACAGTGTGTATCCTGCAGTTTATCCTGCTGCACTGCGTCAGCTTTCCAAGACGGTAAGCCTTCTAAGGGAAAAAAGCGAGGAATGGCTGATAGAAAAGGATAAGATTGTGGTTATGGGCTTTTCTGCCGGCGGGCATTTGGCAGCCTCTCTTGGAGCATTTTGGAATGAGGAAAAACTGCAGGCTTCTTTTGGCCTGAAAACAGACCAGGTACGGCCGGATGGATTGATCCTGTGCTATCCGGTTATTACTTCGGGGGAATTTGGACATCAGGACAGTTTTCATAATCTGCTGGGAGAACGTTACGAAGAACTGCGGGAAAAAATGTCTATTGAAAAGCAGATCACAGAAGCATTTCCGAAGACTTTTATTTGGCATACTTTCGCAGATACTACAGTTCTTCCAGAAAATTCCCTGCTTTTTGTATCTGCCATGCGCCGTCAGGGCGTTCCTGTAGAATATCATCTGTTTCCTGACGGGCTTCATGGGATCGGGCTGGGCAACGAACTGACTGCAAACCCCAATGGAAGGGGGATCGTGCCGGCATGTGAGCCCTGGAGCGATTTGGCTGGGAAATGGCTGGAAAGAGAGTTTCCGTGGTGGAATGTATAAAAAGTTTTTGCTTTGTGAGAATATATTTTTAGAAGACTTATGATTTGTGGCTGACAATAAAGTATTAATTATCGTCTTGGAAAGACCGGGAAAAGGTAAGGTGCGGGATGGTAGTAGAATTGCTTTCCGCATATATCTTTTTCCGGTATTTTTTGTTCTGTTCAAACTAAATTAAAAATTCCAATAAAAATAAATTAAATATTTTATAAATATTTATAAATATATAAATGATAATTTATAAAAAATAAACAAAAATCAAGTGATAGAATGGTATATTTCGACGAAAGTGTAAATGAAGCCGAAAAAAATCTATTTTTTAGTTGACTTAGATAGAATAACGTAGTATTATCAACGTAAATAATTTATAAATTTTAATTAAAACATTTATAAAAGGAGGAAAAGAAATGAAAAAACGTGGTGTAGCAATCGCATTGTCAGCAGCAATGGCTGTTACAGGTGCAGCAGGATTAGGCAGTGTGAATGTAATGGCAGCAGAAGATGGAGGTACAGAGATTACTGTATGGGCATGGGACCAGGCATTTAATGGATATGCCATGGAAGAAGCAGATAAGCTGGATGACAGCGTTACTGTAAATTTCGTAGAAATGGCAAAAGAAGACTGCTTGCAGAGGATCCACACTGTGCTGGCTTCCGGAGTGACAGAGGATCTTCCGGATATTGTGTGTATCAGCGATTTGAATGCCCAGGGATATTTGATGGCTTATCCAGATGCATTTATGCCAATGGATGATGTGATTAATTATGACGATTTTGCAGATTATAAAACTGCGGCTGTTTCTTATGACGGCGTAGGCTATGGCGTTCCTTTTGATACAGGTGTGGCAGGTCTGTTTTACAGAACCGATTACATGGAAGAAATCGGTTACACTGCAGAAGATATGCAGAATCTTACCTGGGATGAGTACCTTTCTCTTGGAGAAAAGCTGAAAGAAAAAGGTCATATGCTCCAGACCTTTAATCCTAACGATATCGCAGAGTTTCAGATCATGCTTCAGTCTGCCGGTTCCTGGTTCACAGATGAGGAAGGAAATGCAAACTTTGTAGATAATGCAGCTCTGGAAGAATGTTATGATATCTTTAAGACTTTAAATGAGTCTGACTACTGCCAGGTAGTAAGTGACTGGACAGAATTTGCAGGCGCTATCAACGGCGGTGATGTTGCTTGCGTAATGCGCGGCTCCTGGATTTCATCCACTATCATCCAGGCAGAGGATCAGAGCGGAAAATGGGCGGTAGCTCCTATCCCGACCATGAGTGTAGAAGGCGCTACAAACAGATCAAACCAGGGCGGATCAAGCTGGTTCGTATTAAAGAACAGTGCAAATGCAGAAGCAGCAGCGCAGTTCCTTGCTAATACTTTTGCTGGAAGCACAGATTTATACAACACTCTGCTTGAAGGAGCAAACATCATGGGAACCTATCTTCCGGCATCTGACGTAGAAGCTTATAATATTGAAGATGAATTCTACGGCGGACAGCAGGTTAATAAAGATCTGGCTACATGGATGTCAGAGATTCCGGCAGTTGATACCGGCGCCTTTTCTGCAGAAGCACAGTCTGCACTGCTGGCTGTGACACCGCAGATCCTTGAAGGAGAAGATCTGGCTTCTTGTCTGGAGGAAGCGGAAACACAGTTTACGCAGTTGACCCAGTAAGCCCCAAAGAAGCTTGCAACCGAAGATTTGGACTTTAAAATAGCCGAAGGAGTGCCGCGGCGGCACTCCTTTTTATAGTAATACTGCTTTAAAACTGGTCTGGAAAAACCAAAGGAGAAGACAATATGAAAACGCAGGGAAAAAGAAAATATCATCTGACAGGGTGGTCGATGGTCATGATCGCTTCTGTGCTGGTATTGGCTTTCAGCTATATACCAATGATACAGGCGTTTATCCTGTCACTGCAGACGGGAAAAGGAGCCAATCTGAAGTTTTCGGGAATCGATAACTATATACGGATGATAAATGACAGTACATTTTGGACAACTATAGGAAATACATTGCTGTATGCGGTGGTACAGATTCCCATTATGCTGCTTTTGGCGCTTGTGATCGCAGTGCTTTTAAATGACCCGAAGCTGAAAGGACGCGGGTTCTACCGTACCTGCATATTCTTGCCGTGTGTTACCTCTATGGTTTCCTATTCTATTTTGTTTAAGAACCTGTTTTCCGTTGACGGAATCGTAAATCAGGTCCTTTTAAAGCTTGGCATTATCGATACTTCCATTGCCTTTGTTCTGGATGAAAACTGGGCGAAGGTGGTTATCATCATTGCTCTGATTTGGAGATATACCGGATATTATATGATCTTCTTTTTATCCGCGCTGCAAAATATTGACAAATCTGTTTATGAAGCGGCAAAGATGGATGGCTGTAATTTTTTCCAGTCTCTCTTTAAGATTACGCTGCCCCTTTTAAAACCGATCGTATTTCTGACGAGTATCATGGCGCTGACCAATACTCTGCAGTTGTTCGACGAGGTAGTGAACCTGACAAACGGAGGTCCTGGAAATGCTACAAGGACAATCTCCCAGTATATCTACGATCTGTCCTTTACCTATGTTCCAAGCTATGGATATGCTGCGGCGGTTTCTTATGTAGTGCTGCTTCTGATTATCATATTGACAGTTGTACAGAAAAGGGTTACAGGTGAAAAAGAATGAGAATGGCAGGAAAAATTTTAAAGCATGGATTTTTGATCATAGCATCCTTTGTATCTATCTTTCCGTTTTACTGGATGATCGTAAGCGCCACCAACGATTCTGTAGATATTACTATGGGAAAACTTAGCTTTGGAAGTTCTCTTATGAAAAATATAACAAATGCCTTTGGCAGAGGAAATATGTGGCAGGCTTTTGCAAACTCCCTTCTTTTGGCAGTGATGGTCACGGTATTGTCCCTTTTGATCTGTTCTATTGCAGGATACGCTTTTGTGATCTTTCCAAGCAGAGGAAAAGAGATTTTATTTATGGTACTGATCGCCTCTATGATGGTACCTTTTGCGGCAAAGATTATACCGATGTTCCGTCTGTTTTCCAAGATGGGGCTTTTAAACAGCTTTTGGGCGATCATTCTTCCGGCTGTAGGTACACCGTTTTTGATATTCTTCTTCAGGCAGAACACCCACTCGTTTCCTACAGAAACCATAGAAGCGGCTCGGGTAGACGGACTGAGTGAATATGGGATCTTCCTGCGGATTTATATGCCGATGATGAAGTCCACCTATGCGGCTGCCGGAATCTTTGCTTTTATGGCAAGCTGGAACAATTATATGTGGCCTTTGATCGTGCTCCAGAGCGAGTCGAAGATGACGCTTCCTTTGGTGGTGTCTAACCTTGCCAATGGATTTACGCCGGATTACGGAATGGTCATGGTGGGAATCGTATTTTCTACGCTGCCCACAGTCCTGGTATTTTTCCTTCTTCAGAAATCTTTTGTTGAAGGAATGGTTGGTTCTGTAAAATAAATCCTTAAAAGAATGGGCATACCACTTCAATATTGACATTCTCATCCAAATAAAAGATAATGAGTTTATAAATATTTATATAAATTTAGTGTAGAAAAAAGGCGTTTTTAAAAACCATAAATTATATGTTTAAGAATATTTATATCTTATTTTAGAAAAGGGGTATACGTATGGGAATGAAAGTAAAAGATATTGCGAAAATGCTGGATCTGTCACCGTCTACAGTTTCACTTGTTTTAAATAATAAACCGGGAATCAGCGACGTTACCAGGGAACGGGTGAAGAAAGCCGTGATCGATCTGGGCTGTGAGGATTTGATTACTCAGGATGTGGAGGAAAAGAAGACAATACTCTTTGTGGTATACAGAAAACATGGCTCTTCTGTTACAGGCAGTTCTTATTTCTCCCAGCTTTTTTCGGAGATTATCGAGGGAGTGGAATATCAGACCAGAGCCAAAGGCTATAATCTTATGATTTCTTATATAGACCAGAACAATTTTAAACAGGAGGCAGCGAGAATACGAAGCGAGGCTGTAGAAGGAATTCTGCTCCTTGCCACGGAGATGGATGTAGAGCAGATAGAGGCATTTTTAAGTATTCCCATGCCTATTGTGGTTCTGGATAATTATATTGAACAAAAACAGTATGACTGCGTGACAATGAACAACGAACTGGGTGTTTACGAGGCTATTTCCCATTTGGCAGCCTTGGGTCACAGAGATATTGGATACTTTCATATTGTATGCAACGCGAATAATTTCGTGGAACGGTATTTTGGCTTTCAGCGTGCTGTTGAAATGCTTGGGTTAACGGTGAAAAAAGAAAATATCATTGAAATCGCCACAGAGGGCGGAGATGCGGTGTATGAGGAATTAAAAAGACAGCTTTCCCAAAGAGAATCCCTTCCCACAGCATTTTTTGCGGACAATGATATCGTGGCGATCTGTGCAATGCGTGTGCTTCGGGAGCTGAATGTACAGATTCCTCAGGACGTATCTATTGTGGGATTTGACAACATGGCTTTGTCTGAGATGCTGGATCCGCCCCTTACTACTATACAGATACCGAAACGAAAAATGGGAATGGCTGCAGTCAATGCGATCATCGAAAAAATAAACGAAGACGGTGTGGGAAGCCTGAAAACAGAGGTTGCCACTTCTTTGATCGTGAGGCACAGCGTGAGAAAATTAGAGTGAGGAGAGACAGGATATGATAAACAAACACACACCTTTTATCTGGTACGGGGGTGATTACAATCCGGATCAATGGGATGAAAAGACTATTGAAGAGGATATGAAGCTGTTTAAAAAGGCCGGTATCAATATGGTGACCCTTCCGGTATTTTCCTGGGCAAAGCTGGAGCCGGAGGAGGGCGTTTATAACTTTGAATGGCTTGACAAAATATTAGATACCTTACAGAAAAATGAGATCCGTGTCTGCATGGCGACACCAACTACCGCCCAGCCGGCATGGCTGTCAAAAAAATATCCGGAAGTCCTTCCTGTGGACATTGCGGGGAGGAAAAGAACCCATGGAATGAGAGTTTACTTCTGTGTGAACAGTGAAAAATACAGGGAACGGGCGGCAGCTATCGCAAAGCAGATGGCGAAGCGGTATAAGGATTATCCTGGTCTTGCAGCATGGCATGTGGCAAACGAATACGGTACCTACTGTTACTGTGAAAACTGCCAGAAAAAGTTTCGTCTCTGGCTGAAAAAACGGTACGGCACCTTGGAAAATTTAAATGAAAAATGGAATACGGCTTTCTGGGGCCGCATTGTCTATGATTTCGATGAGATCATGCTTCCTACAGAATTAAACGACGATTACCGTTTTAATCCTGCCATTCAGTTGGATTATATGCGGTTTATGACAGATTCCACAAAGGAGTGCTATGAAAACGAGGCTCAGGTACTTCGGAAATATACTCCGGATATTCCCGTCTTTTCAAATATATCCGGATTTATCAAAAAACTGGATCAGTTTACTTTGACAGAAAATATGGACTGCGCCGGATGGGATAACTATCCTACACCGGGAGCGCCGGAGAGTATTCCTGCCTTAAAACATGATATCATGCGTGCTCTTAAGGACGGAAAACCTTATATCATCACAGAACAGTCTCCAAACCAGCAGAATTGGCAGCCTTATAATAAATTAAAACGTCCCGGGGAGGTGCGTACCCTTGCTTACCAGGGAATTGCCAGAGGCGCGGACGCCTGTATGTTTTTCCAGATGCGTCAGTCTATAGCCGGGCAGGAAAAGTTCCATGGAGCTGTGATTTCTCATGCGGGGACAGAAAATACGAGGGTATTTAAAGAGATTTCCAGACTTGGAGCAGAACTGAAAAAACTTGGTGATGTTTGCCTGGACGGAAGAACAAATGCACAGGTAGGCATGCTCTTTGACTGGAATAACTGGTGGGCTTTGGAATTAACCAGCGGACCTACGCAGGATATGGATTATTTTTATCAGGTACATAAGTATTATAAGGCGTTCTATGAAAAAAATATCCAGGTGGATATTCTGAAAATGACCTCTGATTTTGACCGGTATAAAATTATCGTAGCCCCCCTTCTTTATATGGTGAAGGACGGCGTTGCAGAAAAACTAACAGCCTTTGTGGAAAAGGGCGGTATTTTAGTCGCTACTTATATGACCGGGCTTACCGATGAAAATGACCGCTGTATTTTTGGCGCTTATCCAGGAAAACTGCGCAAGGTGCTGGGACTTTGGGTGGAAGAAACAGATGCTCTTTTCCCGGAGGAAAGAAATTCTATTATTATAAGTAAGGAAAGCGGCCGGTTAAAAGGAGAATATAGCTGCAACTTCCTTTGCGACCTTCTTCATCTGGAAACTGCAGAAACCATAGGCGAATATGGAAAGGATTTTTATGAGGGGAGACCCTGTGTGACAAAAAATGATTTTGGAAAGGGTTTTGCCTATTATCTGGGAACAGAGCCGGAGGAAAGATTTCTTAGAGATTTTGTGGATGAGCTTTGTGAAAAAGCAGATATCCATCCTGTCTTTGAAAGTGTAGGAAAGGTGGAAATCTGTGTAAGAGAAAATGCAAAGGGAAAGGTGATCTTTTTGATCAACCAGTCTGAAGAATCTGCTATGGTGGAGCTTGGAGAGGAGACCTATGAGGAACTGCTGACAGGACAAGAGCGAAAGGGAACAATTCATCTAAACAGCAGAGATGTCGTGATACTTAAGAAACGGTAGAAGACAAGAGCCGTTAAAAGAAATGGCAGAAATGCTGTATCTTTTAACGGCTTTCTTTCTGCCTGTTACGTTATCCAAATAATCCTGACAAAACCTAAAATTTCTCCGACTATGCACGGAGAGGGATTTGTGACATTATGAAATTATAAAAATTAAGAAGATATAGAAAAAATAAATAAAAATAAGAGGCAAATCTGGAAGTAAATTTCCAAGACGGATCGAATGACACAAGAAGTGTGTTAAAAGGAGGATATTATGAAAGTTGGACTTGTATATACCAGTACGACACCAGAACTGATCGAAATGGTAGAGGAAGAGGTAAAAAAACAATTAGGGGAAGCGGTGGAAATGGATACGTATACAGATGCCACAATCCTGTCAGAGACAAGGGAGCATGGATCTGTAACAAGAAATGCTGCCTGCAGGCTTATAGAAATGTTTTTGGAAGCCGCTAAGAACGGAGCGGATGCAGTATTAAATATCTGTTCTTCTGTAGGTGAAGTGGCGGATTGTGCTCAGGATGTGGCAAAATTTATCGGTGTTCCCATTGTGCGTATTGATGAAGAAATGTGCAGGGATGCCGTGCGCCATGGGAGAAGGATAGGAGTGCTTGCCACACTTCCCACTACTTTAAATCCTACGAAGAATACCATCCTGCGTGTGGCGAGGGAGATGGGAAAAGAAGTAGAGCTTGTAGACGGTCTTGTGGATGCTTTTGGGCTTGGCCAGGAGGAGTTTAAAGAAATTCTGGTAAAGAAAGCCCGTGAAATTAAAGATGAGGTGGATGTAATCCTGCTTTGCCAGGGTTCCATGGCTTATGTGGAGCAGCTCATAGAAGCGGACTGTAAAAAAATGACAGTATCCAGTCCAAGGTATGGAGCGGCAGCACTTAAAGAAGCTCTGATAAAAAAAGGCGTAATCCAATAAGAAAGGAAAAATTATGTTAACGAATACAGAAAAATCACCCTATGCAAAAGTTTCTCCCCTTCCTTTTCAGAGTGTAAAATGGACGGATGGATTCTGGAATGATGTGACTCAAATGTGTGTGAAAGAGACAGTACCCCATCTGCAGAAAATGTTTGAAGCAAAGGATATCAGCCATGTAGTGGAAAATTTCCGGATTTGTGCTGGGGAGAGTGAAGGCGAATTCGGGGGAACCGATTTTGGAGACGGAGATTTTTATAAATGGATGGAATCCGCTATGTATGCGGCAGCGGGAACAGACGACCAGGAACTTTTTAAGAAGCTGGACGAATATATTGATCTTATAGGAAGAGCCCAGCTTCCTGACGGCTATATCTCTACCAAGCAGATTCTTGGGGAGCGCCAGAATAACGGAGTAAAGCGTTTCGGTAATATCAACGATTTTGAGGTATATAATTTCGGGCACTTGTTTACGGCAGCATGTTTGTATAAGCGGCTTACAGGAAAAGATAATTTTCTTGCCATTGCGGAGAAGGCAGCTAAATATCTGGAAAATATGTACCAGGAAAATGAGCGTACAGGAAACGTTCAGACTGCGGTATGCCCTTCGCACTATATGGGCCTTGTGGAAATGTATCGTACCACAGGGGAAAAATGGTATTTGGATCTGGCAGCACTGGCAGTGAGGCTTCGGGATTCCGTTAAGGACGGCATGGATGATAATCAGGACCGTATTCCTTTAAAAGAACAGGATAAGATCTTAGGACATGCTGTACGGGCAAATTATCTCTATGCAGGGGTTGCCGATCTGTACGCAGAGACGGGAGATGAGGAGTATCTGAAGGTTCTGCACGCGGTCTGGAGAAGTCTTATGGATACGAAGATTTATATTACCGGAGGCTGCGGGGCTTTGTACAATGGTGCTTCCCCTTACGGGAATTTCTTTGTGCATCAGCTTGTGCACCAGGCTTATGGGTATGAGTACCAGCTCCCTAATATTACTGCTTATAATGAGACCTGTGCTTCTGTGGGGCATGTGCTTTGGGCTTACCGGATGTTCCAGATTGAACCGAAAGCGGAATATTTCGATGCTATTGAACGGTCGATGTTAAATGTAAATCTGGCTGCAGTGAGTCTGGATGGAAAGAAGTATTTTTACGAGAATATGCTGCGCCGTACAAAAGAACTAAAGTATAAGCTTATTTGGCCCCTTACCAGAAGCGAATATATTTTAAGCTACTGCTGTCCGCCGAATCTGGCAAGAACTATGGCACAGACCAGCGAATATGCTTATGTGCGTTCAAAAGATACTTTATGGACAGGAATGTACGGAGCAAATAAGGCTTTCGTTTCCCTGGAATGCGGAGCAGAATTTAAGCTGGAACAGAAAACGGAATATCCCTATGATGGGAAAATTATTTTTTCAGTGACAGAGAGGAAAAATGAAATTCCATTTAATCTGAATCTGCGTATCCCAGGCTGGGTTGAAAGCGGAAGCATTAAGACAAAAGAGGGAGAAATCCCGCTGACTATTGAAAATGCGGGTTCCTATTTTACTGTAAAAATAGACGCTCCGGGAGATGCCGAGGTCGCTTTGGATCTGGAGATGCCGGTGCGGTACACGGCGCCCCATACGATGATCGAAGAGACTGCCGGGCAGGCGGCCATAGAGAGAGGCCCTCTTGTATACTGCCTGGAAGGGGCAGATGCCCAGGTGGAGACTTTGGACGATCTTCTGCTGGATTTAAATGAAAAGTTTCAAACAGAAGAGATGCGGATTCAGGGACGTAAGATCATTGCCCTTAAAGGAGAGATGTATTGCCTTAACCGGACTGGTTTTGACAGAGAAAAACTTTACCAGCCTTTGCGCTACCGGGGGATGGAACACACAAGCGTACGTCTGATCCCATATTTTGCATGGGACAACAGGGAATACGGAGAAATGCGTATCTGGATTCCCGTTGCCTATCGGTAATAAACTTTAAGTGCGGAAAAAGGAGGAAAGTATGGAAGTAAACTTCCATATCTACCATTATTGACGCAGCTAGTGCGTTGGAAAGAGGTAAAAATGGAAATAAAACCTATGTCCATTTCCGTCCTTGACAGCATTTCTCCGGTAGATGGGGAAGTGGTGTCCGGACTTTTGGAAAAAGAGAGAAAAGATTTTAACAGAAAAATCCTTGTCCTGGACGATGATCCTACAGGGACACAGACGGTTCATGATGTTCCGGTAGTGACGGACTGGGAGGAGGAGACCATAGAGGAAATATTCGCTATGGAAGGTCCTATGGTTTTTATCCTTACAAATTCAAGAAGCTTTTCAAAGTCCTATACAAAGGAAGTCCATGAAAAGATCGGAAAGAATATAGCTAAAGTTTTTAAAGAGACAGGAAAGGAATTTCTTTTGATCTCCAGAGGAGACTCTACTCTTAGGGGACATTTTCCCCTGGAAACAGAGACGCTTCGTGAAACCCTTGAGGAAGAGTGCGGGATAAAATATCATGGGGAGATTATCTGCCCCTTCTTTTTGGAGGGCGGGAGATATACTTTAAATAATGTTCATTATGTAAGAGAAGGAAAGATGCTGGTTCCTGCAGGACAGACAGAGTTTGCCCGTGATAAATCTTTTTCTTATACCAGCTCTCATTTGGGAGAATATGTAGAAGAAAAAAGTCAGGGACTGTATAAAAAAGAGGATTGTGTGTATATTTCTCTTGAAGAATTAAGAGGACTCCGGCTGGATGAGATTACAGAAAAGCTGATAAAAGCAGAAAATTTTTGTAAGATCATCGTTAATGCAGTGGATTATGCAGACGTGGAGATTTTCTGCATATGCTGGATACGTGCTGTAAAAGCAGGAAAAAACTTTCTTGTAAGGAGTGCGGCTGCCCTTACCAGAGTGATCGGCGGTGTTTGTGAAATTCCTCTTCTTACCCGGGAAAAACTGGTTGATCCAAAGACAAAAAACGGCGGTCTTGTAATCGTGGGTTCTCATGTAAAAAAATCATCTGCCCAGTTGGAGTGCCTGATGGAATCAGACAAGCCGTTGGAATTTCTGGAGTTTCATGTGAACCGGTATTTTACAGACGGGGATCTTCACGGTGAGACGAATGAGCTGCTGAATAAAGCGGAAGAACATATGAAAAAAGGTACTACAGTGGTTATTTATACCTCACGTGAGCTGGTCGTACCGCCTACAGAGGACAAAGATAAAATCCTGCATTTATCTGTAGAGATTTCTGATGCCCTTACAAGGATTGTAAGTCTTTTGTCCCTGAAACCCAGATTTATCGTGGCTAAGGGAGGAATTACTTCAAGCGATGTGGCAACAAAAGGACTGGGTATCCGAAAGGCTATGGTTATGGGACAGATTCAAAAAGGAATCCCTGTATGGATGACAGGGGAAAAAAGTAAATTCCCGGATATGCCTTATATTATTTTCCCCGGAAATGTGGGCGAGGTATCTGCTCTCCGGGAGATTGTAGAGGAGTTGATGTGAGATGAGGAAAATCGTAGTTTCTGTGGCTCCAGTGGAGGCCGGAAAACCTGTAGATGCGATGAAACTTGCGGCAGATGTGGAAAAGTGCGCTAAGGCCGGAGCAGCTATGGTACATCTGCATTGCCGCAGACCGGATGGAAGCCTGACACCGGATATTTCGTATATGGCAGAATGTTTCGATAAGATTCTGGAAAGAACGGATCTGGTAATCCAGGCGTCTACCGGGGGCGTATCGGATATGAATATTGCAGAACGGTGCGAACCGCTGAAATATGCGCGTACAGAGACCGCTTCCTTAAATGCGGGCAGTACCAACCTGGGAGATGCAGTGTATTTAAATCCTTTTGAAGATATTGAATATTGTGCATCCCAGATTTATCAATATAATGTAATACCGGATGTGGAAGTTTTTGATATCGGTATGATAGAGAATATAGAAAGGATGAAGGGAAAAGTTCCTTTTCGGTATCCGATATTCTATAATCTGGTATTTGGACACCGAGGGGGGATGCAGGCCAATGTGGACAGCCTGATCGCTTTCCGTTCTATGGTGCCTAAGGACGCAAAATGGGGAGTGACTCATTTCGGAAGGGATAACTGGGATTTCCTGGCTGCGGCTTTGGCGCTGGGCGCAGAGACGGTGCGGATCGGCTTTGAAGACAGTGCATATCTGGCGCCTGGGAAAGAAGCAGAATATAATTATGAACTTGTGGCGCGGCTTGTAGAAATGATCCGGGCTATGGGACTTGAAAATGCCTCGCCGGATGAGGCGCGGAAGATCATGGGCACGTTGAAGTAGAAAAAATGGTGGCATTTTTCGTCCTCCCTTCTCATTCATTCTTATAAAAAATTTCCCCAAATATTCCCGAAGCATCCTAAATCCAAAAGCATCCCGAACAAGGCAGTTCGCCTATGCCTTGTTAGGATGCTTTTCGGCGTTAGGCGGGAATTTAAGGAAGGAGTATTGCTATGAAAAAAATCATAAGATGGTATCAAAACTGTACGATCAACGAGCAGATCCGGCTGGCCCTTATCCTCCTTTCCGTCTGTTCCGCTGCAATCCTTGGAATCAGCAGTTTCGGCATTTCAAAATACACCATCGAAAAAAATTATCAGGAATCTTTTACCTACAATTTAAAAATATCGAATCAGATTGCGGATATCCAGTTAGAAAACATTATCGAACTTTCCAGGAATCTTTTAAACAATAGCTTTTTTATGGAGGACATTCTGGGAAATACAAAGGAAGACAGCAGCAAGTATTTTACTTCCTGGGAAACGCATGGTCTGGAAAGTGTGTGCAGTACAGTCACTTCCCAGGACATGATGATCGGGGAGATGGTAGTGATCGACAGAAATGGAAGGCTGTACAGTTACGCTACAAATTCCGGAGAAAGCCGGAATTACCGTTCTATCGATACTGTAAATAATGATTGGATGCCAAGGATACAGGAAGCTATGGGAAAAGAGGTGTTTTGGGGATATAACGTGTTAAATCCTGACAGAATAAGTATGTTTTCTATGGGGAAACAGATGAACAGCCCAAAGACAGGAGAGACCATGGGGTATCTTATTGTGAATATTCGTAAAGAATTGCTCACAGAAGCCTTCCGGGCGTACAATTCTGGTTATAAAAGTCTTTGCTGTATGATGATCGATCCGGATGAAGAAGGAACAATCGCTTTCTTAAGAGGAAAAGAAGAGTATTGTGAGGAAATCCAAAATGCCTATGCGGAAACGAAAAGGATAGACAGAAGCTATATAACGGCGGAGCTGGAAAATACGATAACCGGATGGAAAATGATCAGTGCGGTAAAGAAATCAGAGCTATTTCAGGAAAATTATCTGATAGGAGGTTTGATTTTTGGTGTGATCCTTGCGGTAGTTGCTGCCGGATTTTTCATAGCGAAGATCATTTCTGAGTGGATTTACCGCCCGCTTCATAAGCTGGAAGGGATTATTGAAGAAGTGGGGGAAGGAAACAGAAATATTACAGAAGAGTTTGGAGAAAATGAAATCGGGAAGATTGGAACAAAGTTTAAGACAATGGTAAATCATAATCTGGAGCTTCGGGAACATTTGCTTTCCAGTCAGCTGAAAGAGCGGGAATCGGAGCTTTTGCTTTTACAGGCACAGATAAACCCACATTTTTTGTATAATACTCTGGATTCTTTATATTGTATGGCTGTGATCCATGAAGCGGACGATATGGCGGAGATGGTGGAAGCCTTGTCTGATACCTTCCGTCTTAGTTTGAATAAGGGGAATAAGCTGATTCTCGCAAAGGACGAACTTAATCATGTACGATCTTATATGAAAGTGCAGAATTTCCGTTACGGAGAAAGGTTCCATTTGGATATTCAAGTGGACGAGGCGGTGGAAAGTTGTTATATCTTAAAATTTATTTTGCAGCCTTTTGTAGAAAATGCTATGTATCATGGGCTGGAGCCGAAGCTGGGTAATGGAAAAATTGTAGTGAGGGGAAGAAAGACAGGCGATAATCTGGAGTTTACCATAGAGGATGATGGTGTAGGAATATCGGATGTCACTGTGCTGGAAAAAGGGTACGGTGTGTCAAATGTAAGAGAAAGGATTGCCCTTTACTATGGGGAGGGGTACGGCGTGAAATTTGAAAGTCTGCCGGGAAAAGGAACAAAAGTATATATAAAAATTTCTGCCGTATATACGAAAGGAGAAATATTGAATGAGAAAAGTTGTGATCGTAGATGATGAGTATATAGTAGTAAAGGGAATACAGGCAATGATCGCCCGTGAGAAAATGGATTTTCAGGTGGTAGGACATGCTTTAAACGGGATTGATGGGCTTTCGTTAATTTTAGAACAGAAACCGGATCTTGTGATCAGTGATATCCGTATGCCCGGAATGGACGGACTGTCTTTAATAGAGGCGGCAAGGGAGGAATGTCCGGATACGGTTTTTGTGGTGATCAGCGGCTATCAGGAATTTGAGTATGCGAGAAAGGCGCTGTCCCTTGGGGTGAAGGGATACATCGATAAACCAATAACCATATCCAAGGTTCGCGACACTTTAGAGATGGCAGAG
>DWYZ01000164.1 GCA_019118425.1 Candidatus Blautia faecavium
ATGGCGTTTCCCTGACGGCGGAGGGAATCCAGTTTACCTGTTCATCCTGAGCCAGGATCAAACTCTCAAATGAAAAGTTGCCCGGTCCAAGATAACCTTGGCTATCTTATCCCTTGCTTTACTGTTGGTTCTTACTTCTAAAAATGATTCTCTTAGAATCTTCAAGGATCTGTGTTTTACTGTTCAGTTATCAAGGTTCTTTCTGTCGCTTTTGTCAAACTCTTTATCTTTGCGACAGCTTGTTTATATTATCACAGTTCATATCCTTTGTCAACAACTTTTTTCACTTTTTCTTTTTTTCTGTCTGTTGACTTGTGAGCCGCAACGGATGTTATACTATCATACCTTACGGCCGCTGTCAACATCATTTTTGTTTTTTTCTTAAAATGACAGAACGGCATGACTTTTCCGTCATACCGTTCCGCCATTTATATGCATGTTAAAGAGAAGAAAATAAAGTATTGGCCTGTAAAAGCGTAACTTTTTACTATTTTGCCGCAGCCGCCAGACGACGGGATCTTGCCGCCATCTGCTCACGAACCACATCAAGCAATACCGCCAGTATGATTACCAGGCCCAGCACCATGTTCTGAACCGCCGTATTGATGGATAGAAGAGAAAATCCGTTTCTCAATGTGGTGATAATCAGCGCGCCGATCATAGTTCCCAATACAGTACCTTTTCCGCCCATAAAGGATGCGCCGCCCAGGACGCAGGATGCAATGGCGTCAGTATCATAGGGCTGGATCGCATTGGTTCCGTTACAGATACCAGAACGTCCGATGGACACAATACCGCAAGTGCCGCTGTGAAACCAGACAGAACATAACACGCAGTCAGCACATTTGCCGAGTTAATACCGGAAAGACGTGTCGCTTCCATGTTGCCGCCCGCGCAGTATACGGAACGGCCGAAGGTAGTTCTTGTCAGTACAATATGTAAGATAATATAAAGTTATCTGTGTCACGTTCCACTTCTGCCATGACTTTTCCACCGCGCATGACAATCACACGATCGCTCATTCCGAGAATCTCCGGCAGCTCAGAGGATACCATGATGACACATTTTCCCTCTTTTACGAGCTGATTCATAACACGGTATACCTCGATCTTAGCGCCCACATCGATACCGCGAGTGGGCTCGTCAAAGATAAAAATATCCGCGCTGGTATTGACCCATTTGCCGATAACCACTTTCTGCTGGTTGCCTCCGGAAAGCTGTCCCACGATTTCGTCCGCGGAAGGCGTTTTGATCCGCAGAGATTCAATGTTTTCTTCGCTGGCTTTTTCAATCTTTTTCTTATCCAGAAACATATTGTTGGCAAACCCATTCATATTGGCCAGAATCAGATTGTTCTTAATACTCTCCTGCAGTACCAGTCCCTGCCCCTTCCGATCTTCCGTCAGGAACGCAATCCCTGCTTTGATCGCCTGAGACGGACTCTTGATCTTTACTTCCTTTCCATGAACAAATATCTGTCCTCCGTCGATGGGATCGGCTCCGAAAATGGCGCGCATAGTCTCCGTACGTCCCGCTCCAACCAGTCCGGCAAATCCCAGAATCTCTCCGTTATAAGCTTTAAAACTGACTTTATGAAGGATGCCGCCTTCTTCCAGATCTTTTACTTCCAAAGCGACATCGCCTTTGGTTCCAAATTCCTTCGGAAACAGATTATCCAAGGTACGACCTACCATAGCCGCGATCAGCGAGTCATTATTCCAGTCTTTGATATCACGGGTATCAATGTACTGGCCGTCACGGATTACCGTCACACGGTCACACAATTCAAACAATTCTTCCAGCTTATGGGATACGAAGACGATACCAATGCCCTGATCCCTGAGCTTACGGCAGGTCTTCATCAGCTCTTCCACCTCTTTTTCACCCAGGGAGGAAGTAGGCTCATCCATAATGATCATCTTCGCGTTGATCAAAACCGCCTTCGCAATTTCAATCATCTGCTGAACACCCATACCGAACGTTCCTGCCGGTTTCTCTGGATCCACATCCTGACCCAAGGAAGCCATCACCTCTTTCGCCTTCTGATGCATGGTTTTGTAATCCAGCAGACCGCCCGGTCCTTTTATCCATTTATTAATAAAGATATTATCTGTAATACTTAACAGTTTTTCAATATTCAACTCCTGATACACACAGGCGATACCTGCCGCTGCCGAATCATTGGGGTTGCGGAAGGTTTTCTGTTCTCCATTTACATAAATTTCGCCCTTATCCGGTTTATGCACGCCTGTCAGAACTTTGATCAGCGTGGATTTCCCCGCCCCGTTTTCTCCGATCAGGCCAAGAATCTCTCCCGGTTTTACCGCCAGCTGCATCTCGTCAAGAGCTATTACACCCGGAAATGTTTTCGTACAATTCCGCAGTTCAACAACATATTCACTCATAGACCTGTCACCTTTTCTTTGCTTAAAAATACCCTTATCAAACAGAAACATCCTGTCGATAAGGGTATTTCCACTTCACTTTCTCACTTTAGGTTTCTTTCCTGCCCACAGTACTACTCCAGATAGCTGTTCAGCGTATCCAGACGTTCCTGAGCATTTTCGCTCGTCACAACATCACATCCGGAATCAGTGAACTCTTCCAGTTCTTCTCCTTCCAGAGCCTTTACTGCTTCCTGTACAGAAAGATAGCCCATGTTGTAAGCTTCCTGAGCCACAGACATATCCAACTCATCGGCAAGGATCGCTTCGCAGGCCGTCTTATCACCATTGAAGCCAAGGAAAATAGTGTTTTCATAGGCCGCGTTTCCGGCTGCCGCTCTGGCCGCTGCGATTGCCATATCATCGTTATTAGCACAGATGATGGCTACGCCTTCCGGATGATTCTGCATGATAGCTTCCATGGAAGTAACCGCTTTATCCGCTACCGCATCCGCGTATTGTGTCTCATCTGCCAGGAATGTTCCGCCTGCTTCTTCGATACCTTTCTGGAAACCGTTCAGACGGGCTGTTGCTGTTGTCTCGCCCTGTACGCCTGTGATACAGATGGCATTAATCTCTTCCCAGCCGGCTTCTTTTGCAGCTTCTACCGCTGCTTCCCCGCCCATGGCTGCCGCATTTTCATTACCGGTTCCGACGAAGGTCAGAACTTCCGGGGCATCAATATCGGTATCCAATGCAATAATCGGCTTTTCTTCCCCGGAAATCAGTGTGGTTACCGTATCCGCCTGAAGGGGAGAAATGATAAATGCATCATAAGCGCCTGAGTTCAGATCTGTCTCGATCATATTCTGCTGTTCATCAAACGCTGTCTCAGATGTCGGTCCTTTTACATCAATAGATACTCCTGGATTTTCCGCTGCATAAGCATCACATCTTTCTGCAGATGCGTCTGCCGTTGCTTCCTCACCTGCACTTTCAGAAGAAGATTCTGCAGAATCTCCGCCTCCGCAGGCAGTCATGGAAATTGCTAAAACCGCCCCCATCATCAGTGCCAAAATCCGTCTTTTCATTTTCTATTACCTCCCTTTTACTTTCACAGCAGGAAAATCCTATGCATTTTTCACAAGTTTTTTAGTTTTCCCAGCTGATTTTATGTGAAAAGTTTAGCACGATCATTTATGCACTTTGATAAGAAATCTTATCATATCCATGTGATATTTTGCTGTTTTTGCGATTTTTACAGAGAAAAGAAAAAGCATAAGAAATGTGCAGGTGCACGCAGATATTGACTATCACATACGGTGATATCGTCGGAATTGAATCGGAGAAATTCCTTCTCGTTGCGTAAAAGAATTACAGAAATTGGATTCACTGCGATACCCCACCTCAAAAGCAATTTCCTTGATGGGCATATCCGTAGTTGTCAGAAGATGCTTTGCTTTGTTGATACGGACAAGGATAATGTATTCATATGGCGAATACTGAGTTTCTTTTTTAAAGATTCTGGAAAAGTGGCTTGTGCTTAACCCTACGCTTCCTGCCACAACTCCCAGGGAGAGTTCTTCTCCCATATGACAATGGATATACTCCTTCGCCTTACTGACAATCGTAACGCCATTTTCATTATCCGACTTTTTATGTTCTGCAAAAACCAGCGTACACAGACAGTGGTAAAGTCTTCCGGAATTTTCTTCTTCATTGACCGTCTGATGATTCTGATAGCGGGAGACAATCGCAGTCATCTGCTTATAGATTTCATCTGCCTGATTTACCTCAAAGACGATTCCTTTCATACGACTGGCAAAACAATTGTAAAAATCAGCCGTATTTGCGCCGTCAAAATGAACCCGCAGAAAAGAAACGTATCCTTTGGCATAATAGGCATGGTGGACATGACAGTTAAAAAAAGCAACTTGTCCTTCCTGTACCAGGTATGTAGTTCCTTCCGTTGATACAGCCAACACACCCTTTGTGACATACAGCAGCATATAATTTCCGTAATTTTCCCTTTCCACACGATATCCGTACTCACAGAAATAAATGCCGCAGTCTGTTACGTAATATAACAGTTTTTCGGCTATCGGAGACGGTTCCAGATGAAACTCCTCCGACCCGCTGATAACCCCTTTGTCCTGTACCAACATTCCGCTACTCCTTTTTCTTGCGTTTTTTTGCTTTATAAATCTAAATCACACTATCATGTTAAATCACGAAATGCCATATAAAATTCTATCATTTTCTTGCTATTTTCGATCAAAATCTTGCTTTTAAAGCATACAAAAAAGCAATGATAAGAATGCCTTTTTCAGATTCTTATCATTGCCTCTCCCTGATCAATTTTTACTTTTACCGAATCGCCTCCACTGCCTCTGCAATAGTACTGACAAAAACAAGTTCCACGCCTTCTGCTTCCCCCACAGTGTTTTCACATACTCTTGGCAGGATCACCGTCTCAAACCCCAGTTTTTTTGCCTCGCGCACTCTCTGCTGTGCCATGCTGACCGCACGGACCTCACCGCTTAATCCCACTTCTCCGAAAGCCACCACCCGATCCGGGATGACGATGTCGCGGTAACTGGAAGCAACGGCCAGAAGAATCGCCAGATCGATGGCCGGTTCCGTCATCTTAATGCCTCCGGCGATATTCACATAAGCGTCACATTCGGAAAGATTCATCCTGCCCCGTTTTTCCAGTACGGCCATCAAAAGATTGACCCGGTTAAA
>DWYZ01000165.1 GCA_019118425.1 Candidatus Blautia faecavium
AAGCGGCCGCTTCCTGACTTTCATAGGCCGGCGCCTGGATAAAACCGGTTACCCTGTAAGTTTGTTTTTCTCCGGTATACTGTTTTTCTTCCCGAAAAGAATTATTTTCCCCATAATACGGGAAGTTCTGAGGCACAGAGACAGTCTCTCCTGTTTTTACAGATAGCTGATAAAAAGGAAAGAACGTTTCTATATCTTTATCGCCTATACCAGTGATGGCACGCTGGAAAAATTCCCCATCTAAAGTATCTCCAATGGCAATCTCTCCGTTATCTTTACGGATACTTTCGCTTAAAACAATTTCCTCCGGGCTTTCAGGCAAACTTCCTTCCGTAAGCTCTATATTCATCCAGTCAAAACATTGTGTCTGATATTTTTTTATGTTCAGATAAGGCCTTTCCTTATTCTTTGATAGAGGAAAATCCGTATATCCCTGGTCTGCAGACATTGCAGTTTCCTTCACATAGGGAAGCTCCTGGATCTGTCTTGCTTCTTCCGGCGTTACGCCGTAAATACTCACATGCCATTTTCCCTCTTTCTGGGAAGCCAGTTCCTGCATGAATCCCAGCGCTGTATCTTTTCCTATAAATACACAGGTCATAAGAAGAACCGTAAAAACAATACCGATAAAGGTTGTCAAAGTACGTCTTCTATTTCTTTTCATATACTGCCTGGTTACATAAAAAATCACATTTCCTTTTACCATATTTTCCTCCTTCGTATAACTCGTGTATACCAGCCGCAAAATCCAGTGAACATAGCGCTTTTTGCTAAATTGCCATATGACCAGTAACTATTCTTTCATCCCGTGTTATTTTTCCATCTTCTATACAGATCAGCCGGTCCGCCTGGAGGGCAATACTTTCGTCATGGGTGATAAGAAGCAGGGTTTGTTTTTGCTTTCTGTTTGCTTCTTTTAGTAATGATATTACTTCTTCTCCATTTTTACGGTCGAGGTTTCCCGTAGGTTCGTCCGCAAGGACGATAGCCGGACGGTTAAAAATAGCTCGTCCGATAGAAACCCTCTGCTGCTGTCCGCCGGAAAGCTGGCTGGGAAGATTGTTTCTTCTGTCCGTAAGTCCCATGAGGGAAACAACTTCATCCAAACGTTCTTTGTCCAATTTTCTTTTATCCAGCAGATGAGGAAGAACAATGTTTTCATCCACATTCAGCACTGGAAGCAGGTTATAAAACTGATAGATCAGACCGATCTGCCGCCTTCTGAATATAGCCAGCTTACTTTCTTTTAAAGAATGGATGTCGGTTCCATTGATGTAAACTTTTCCTTCTGTAGGTTTGTCTACTCCTCCAAGGATGTGTAAAAGAGTGGATTTCCCGCTGCCGGACGGACCTACAATGGAGACAAATTCCCCTTTATCCACAGAGAAGGTCACTTTATCCAGAGCTTTTACACATGTATCCCCAGATCCATACACTTTTGATAGATTTTCGCATCGTAATATTTCCATGAATGAATTCCTCGCTTTAGGTATTATATATATTTTTTTGTGAAAGGGAGGGTTGGCGGGTGGTTTGTATGATATATGATACGCTTTTAATGTGACTTTGAAATGAATGGAAGGTGACATTTTTGTCATGGAGAGGGGGGGAGTGGAAAGGGACGCCGCGAGGAAGTGGGCGTGGGTATGGCGGGTGGGTGCTGCGTTTGGGGATTTCTTGTGCGCTCGCCGATTATCTGCCGCTTTGCATAACTCGCTGCGCTCAGACAGATGCGAAGCGGCAGAAGCGGCGCACAAGAAATCCTCCAAGCCTCGCAACACCCGCCATACCCACGCCCACTTCCTCACGGCTGACATTTCCGGACGGCAGGGGATGGTTGTTGTGTGGGGAGCGTTTTTGTATATTTGCGGAAGGACTATAGAAATGTACGGGTTGTAATCCTAAAATCGTGTTTCCTAAAATAAAAAAGGACCTGCCTCATTAAGTCTGTTTCAAAAATATTTATACATTTTATTTCTCTATCCACACCACTTTTATCCCAAAATCCTAAAGTTCTTCTGGATAAATCCCATAAAATCCATAAATATCCTTGAAATTTGCTTAATCCAGCAGCTCCATCTTTATCTAATCCCTAATTAATCCGCTTTTAGTGTACTGACATTTCGCTAGCCTAATCTCCCGATAGCACAGATGTAAAATATTCAGCACAGCCCGCTGCACCTACTCCACCCCTCTTCCACAGCCAACTCCCTCACACAATCGCCTTCCCCCACGTTTTCGAGCAACCAGCCGAGAGAAAGGTGTGCCTGGTTCGGCAGGCCTTGCGAGGCTTGGCGGATTTCTTCTGCGCCGCTTCTGCCGCTTCGCATCTGTCTGAGCGTCAGCGAGTTATGCAAAGCGGCAGATAATCAGCGAGCGCAGAAGAAATCCCCAAACGCAGCACGCCTGCCGAACCAGGCACACCTTTCTCTCGGCGTCCGTTCTCAAAACTCTCTCCCTCTCTTCTTACTCCCACCCCCCATTCTCCTGTATCGTCTTTTCAATCCGCCTCTTAACCTCTGCCGCAATCTCCGTAGATTTCATATCCTTATACTCCTCATACATCATAGGCTTCAAAAAATGCACCTGCACCGTAAGCTTTTTCACCGAACCTGTATCAAAGGATTTATAAGAATCGATTAGGGCCACCGGAACAATAGGACACTTGGCCTTTGTCGCCGCTTTAAAGCTCCCCCCTTTAAATTCCTGGGGATGATTTCCGTTTTTACTCCTTGTTCCCTCAGCAAAGATCAGATAATTTCTTCCGTTTTTTACTTCCTTTGTCACATTGATGATCACCTGCATAGACTGTTTGATGTCTTCTCTGTCAATGATAAAGGCTTTCATACAGGCAAAAACCTGCTTAAGAAAAGGAATATCCGCGATCTCTTTTTTGGCCACCACAGAAAAAGGTACCGGGCAGGCCGCTATGATTGCAAGAACATCATATAAACCTTCATGATTAGGGAAAAACATAAAACCGTTTTCTTTAGGAATATTTTCTGCTCCATGGGTATCAATGACAATATTCCCTCCCCAGTTTGCTCTGTTGTTTATATATCTCAGCAATTTATATCTCTGTTCTTCCGAATACCGGTCTACATGTGAAGCATACCAGCATAGCTTGATCCATCCATATGGGACAAGCAGTAGATTTTTAAATACCATCATAAGAATTCTCTTCATTTTTTCCTCCTTCTGACGCACTTTACTCAAAGAGTACGTTGTCTACATTAAACTTCTCTCCTCCACTCTTTTACTGCTGTCTCATAAAGATTATTCCCCTGTGAATCAATCACTACGATCACAGGCAGTTCCTTAACAGTAAGCTTTCGTATTGCTTCCGTTCCTAAATCCTCATACGCAATCACTTCTGAAGAAAGAATCTTTTTTGAAAGAAGGGCCCCCGCTCCTCCTACAGCCGCAAAATAAACGCCCCCATTTCTTTTTATGGCTTCTGCCACTTCTGGGGAACGCTTTCCTTTTCCTATCATTCCTACCATTCCCAGATCCAGAAGTCTGGGAGTATATTTATCCATACGGCTGGCAGTAGTAGGGCCTGCTGAGCCTATGGGACGTCCCTCCCTGGCAGGGGTCGGACCTAAATAATAAATCGTTGTGCCCTCTATCTCTATGGGAAGCTTTTCTCCCTTGTCCAGCGCCTCCGCCATTCTCTTATGAGCCGCATCCCTTGCTGTATAAATAGTTCCTGTAATCTTTACATAATCCCCCGCCTGAAGAGATCTGGCTGTCTCTTTATCTATGGGAGCTTTTATCTCTCTGTCCATGTTCATACCCTCCTTTTATGAAAGTTTTCTGGTAATATGCCTGTTTACATGACAGCATATATTCACTGCCACAGGCAGTCCTGCAATGTGCGTAGGATAGGTATTGATATTGACAGCTAATGCTGTAATGGTTCCTCCCAGTCCTGCCGGACCTATTCCTAGGTTATTTATTTTTTCCAGCAATTCTTTTTCCAGCTCCCTTACATAAGGAATATCCGATTCCTCATCTGCTGGTCTTATAAGCGCCTGTTTTGCCAAAAGAGCACATTTCTCAAAGGTTCCTCCGATTCCCACTCCTACTACCATAGGAGGACAGGCATTCGGTCCTGCTTCTCTTACTGCTGTAAGAACCGCATCCTTTACCCCCTCTATTCCATCAGCGGGCTTTTTCATAAAAATTCGGCTCATATTTTCACTTCCAAATCCCTTAGGAGCAAGAGTAATCTTCACTTCATCACCCGGAACAATGGAATAATGAATAACTGCAGGTGTATTATCTTTCGTATTTTCTCTGATCAAAGGATCTTTTACCACAGATTTTCTCAGATATCCTTCCTGATATCCTTCCCGCACACCTTCATTAACCGCCTCTTCAAGACTGCCGCCTTCGAAATGTACTTCCTGCCCCACTTCAAGAAAAACCACTGCCATTCCTGTATCCTGACAGATAGGAATCCTGTCTTCTCTGGCTATCACTAAATTTTCTTCCAGCTGGCCTAAAATCTGTTTTCCAAGAGGTGACTCTTCTTTTTTTACAGCCTCACTCAGCAGTTTTTCCATATCCTTTGACAGTTGGTGGTTTACCTCTATACACATTTCTTTAATATTCCTGGCAATCTCTGAAACCTGGATATTTTTCATTTTTCCCCCTCTCTGACGCACTTTACTCACGGAGTACGTTGGCTGCGTCAATAATGGTAGATTTGGAAGTTTACTTCCAAACTGTTTCTCCCTATCATAGGATTTTTATATTTACAGCAAAGGGCTGCTTTATGGGCAGCCCTGTGTGCTAACGGCAATCATCCGTTTAACTTTCCGGCAATTTTCTCTTCGTATCCGGGATTTTTTTTGATAAATGTATCATATTTCGTGGTATAGTCTTTATACGTATCTGTTTTCATAAATTCCGCATACACTTCTGCAGCCTCTGCACTCATTTCCTCTGTCACTTTTTCAGGTGATAGGACATAGTATTTCTTTTCTTCTTTTCCTACCATATAAGTGCTGATACAAGGGTATTCATCTTTGGAATCCAGAATCATATTATAGGTAATGTATACATATGTGTAAGTATCCTGTTCCGCCAGGATTTCACACTCCTGTATTTCTACCTTTTCCGCATTATGTGCCTGAATATATTTAATAGTAGCGTCAATCTGGGTTTCCAGATTTTCATCTTCATTTTTCAGCCCCAGCAGATTTCCCATTTCCGTTAC
>DWYZ01000166.1 GCA_019118425.1 Candidatus Blautia faecavium
GCAAAGGCCGCTGTTTTTGGTTCGCAGCCGAAATATTCCCAGTAGCTTTTATAAAAATATTCCGGGTTAGCAAATCCCACCTCCCGGCTGACATTCTCCAGATCCGCTGAGGTGTCTCTTAATAGCTCCCGTGCTTGCAGCATCCGCTGCATATGCAGATAACGGTGTATGCTCATCCCCAACTCTCTTTTAAATATAAAACTTAAATACCCACAGGGCAGACTTACTTCCTCCGCAAGCAATTGAGGTGTAACATCTTTTTTATAGTTATCTTTTATATATTTTTTTGCCTTTTCCACTTCTTTTCGTGACTCGCTTCCGGAACATTCCAGAAAATCCTCGTATTCCTCTATCAGTCTTTCTGTCACAGCAAGGATCTGCCTGAGACTGTTGCAGGAATAAAGATAATCAATCTCCTTTTCCAGACGTGTTTCATCTGCGAACTGACTTTCATTAAATATTTCCTGCACTACATTAGAAAATACGAATTTTACGTACATAGCAGAAAATCCGGAACCCTTGCTGTACTTTTCTTTCAGATATCCGAAATGTTTCCTAAGCTGCTCTGTATCTTTCCGGCTGATGTCTTCTGAAATAAGCTGTACCAAATGCGCGTCCTGGACTTCTTTCCCCACAGAATTTAATTCCTCTTCTTCGCTGAAAAATACCCGATTTTCTTTATAATAAAAACGTTCTTCCATACGCTGTTCCAATTGATCCAAAATATCCGGAAGAGGCTCCCAACCCTGAAATCTCCTGCTTATGGACAAATAAAAGCGCTGTACATATCGCCTGCGGAGAATAATGCGTATCTGCTTGGCTATCAGCTGATAGTCGCTGTTTGCATCGTAAAATAAAAGAAGTGACTGCCTAGGGTTCAGATTTAAATAATAAAACTTCCTTCTAAGCTCCTTCTCCAACTCCAAAGGCACCTGATCTCCAGCGGAATCGAAAAACCCCCAATTCGTCTCCAGCAGGACCGCGCACCGCCATTTTTCCCACATTTCTTTATCAGAAGTTTCTGCATCTTTCAGCGTTTCTTTATCCCCTGTGTACAGATAGCGCAAAAGGAAGTAACGAGTCAAGAATTCTTTCTTATCTTTTATTTTCTCCTCAATCAAATTTATTTTTTCTGCCATCCCAATACCCCATTTTTAAACGTTCTACCTTATAGTTACTCTATCTTAACACTTCTCCTTCTTATTGTGAAGGCATTTTATAAAATATTAGAAAAATTTTAGGAAAATTAATTCTTTTCCGTAAATATAGGTTTGATTTATAAAAAAAGAGAGAAGACTCGCCCTTGAGTTTCTCTCTTTTCCTTTTAAAATAATTCTGTATTTTATCAAGCTTTTCCAACAGAGCCGAATAATTCCATTTTTTCCTTAACAGTAGCTTTAATTGCCTCAAAGCCAGGAGCCAGGAGTTTACGTGGGTCATAGCCCTTGCCCTGCTGATCTTTGCCAGCCTCGATATACTCGCGGGTAGCTGCCGCGAAGGATAACTGACATTCTGTATTTACATTGATCTTGGAAACGCCCAGATCAATCGCTTTCTTAATCATATCAGCCGGAATACCTGTACCGCCGTGAAGAACTAACGGCATATCTCCTGTAAGCTGCTGAATAGCATCCAGAGTCTCAAAGCTTAATCCAGCCCAGTTTTCCGGATATTTTCCGTGAATGTTGCCGATACCAGCTGCAAGGAAGTCGATTCCCAGATCAGCGATCATCTTACATTCCTTAGGATCTGCGCATTCGCCCATACCGATCACACCGTCTTCTTCTCCGCCGATGGAGCCAACCTCTGCTTCCAGAGACATGTTATGCTCTTTACAGATCTGAACCAGTTCTTTCGTCTTTGCAACGTTCTCTTCGATTGGATAGTGGGAACCGTCGAACATAATGGAAGAAAATCCAGCTTCTACACATTTCAGGCATCCTTCATAGCTGCCGTGGTCAAGGTGAAGCGCTACCGGAACGGTAATATTTAACTCTTCCAGCATACCGTTTACCATACCTACAACGGTCTTATAACCGCACATATATTTACCTGCGCCTTCGGATACACCAAGGATAACCGGAGAATTATTTTCCTGAGCAGTTAAAAGGATGGCTTTTGTCCACTCAAGATTGTTGATATTAAACTGACCTACTGCGTAATGACCAGCTTTCGCTTTTTTTAACATTTCTGCTGCGTTTACTAACATGATAAATTCCTCCTACTCTTTCTTGGGATACGGTCAAACCCACATCCAGATAATTTATAGTTTACCAGATTTCTTGGATTTCGTCTACTACTTTGCCGAAAAATCCATCAGAACCCGTAGAAACTAGTTACTGGCCGTACGGTAACCAGTAACAGAAATTTTAGAAAACCGATGAAAAACCCTTGCTTTTTTTTCAAATGTCTTATATAATAAAATTCGTCTTATGGATGGATTCCCGAGTGGCCAAAGGGGGCAGACTGTAAATCTGTTGGCAACGCCTTCGAAGGTTCGAATCCTTCTCCATCCATTCGCACGCCGATGTGGCTCAATTGGCAGAGCAGCTGATTTGTAATC
>DWYZ01000001.1 GCA_019118425.1 Candidatus Blautia faecavium
CCGATCCCGTCAATGGCGCTGACTTCCTCTTCCCCGGCATTTCGGATCTTTTCTAATTCATAATCGAAATATCTGCAGATCACCTTTGCATTAGCCAGGCCGATATTGGCAATGCCCAGGCTATAGATCACTTTGGGAAGAGTGGTCTTTTTCGCCCTATCCAGACTGTCCATGAGGTTTTCAAAAGACTTTTCCCCAAAGCCATCCATGGAAACGATCTCTTCCCGGTGCTTTTCGATTTCAAAAATATCCCCGAAATCATGAATAAAGCCTCTGGCGATAAACTTCTCCAAAGTAGCCTCTGAAAGCCCGTCGATATTCATGGCATCTCTGCTCACGAATAAGGTAAATGCCTTTATCTTTTTCGCCTCGCAGTCCGGATTCATACAGTACAGAGACTCCACCTCATTTTCCTTGATGATCCGTGCCTCATGGCCGCATACAGGGCAGATATCCGGTATCTTAAGATTTCCGCTCCTGGTAAGATTTTCCGCAATCTGAGGAATGATCATATTCGCCTTATATACCTGGATGGTATCTCCGATGCCAAGCTCCAGCTCCTTTAAGATACTCACATTGTGAACGCTGGCCCGGCTTACTGTAGTGCCTTCCAGTTCCACTGGCTCAAACACAGCGATAGGATTAATAAGTCCTGTTCTGGACGGACTCCATTCGATTTCCAGAAGACGGGTCTCCCGCATTTCATCCGCCCATTTAAAAGCATAAGAATTCCTCGGGAATTTGGCTGTGCTGCCTAAAGACTCCCCATAGGCAATATCGTCATACAAAGCCACCAGTCCGTCTGATGGAAAATCGTTTTTTTCTACAGCCTGGGAAAAATATTCCATGGCCTCATCCAGTGTTTCTGCTGTCACCACCTTATACTCCACCACATCTATTCCCTGACTTTTCAGCCATTGAAACTGATATTCCCTGGAATTGTGCATATCCACCCCTTCTGCGCTCACCAGAGAGAAAGCGTAAAACCGTACGTTCCGCTTGGCAGTGATCTCGTTATTCAGCTGGCGCACAGAGCCGCTGCATAAATTCCTTGGATTTTTATACCTGGTCTCCACATCTTCTATGGAAGCATTGATCTTTTCGAAATCAGAATAAGTGATGATCGCCTCACCCCGAAGCACCAGCCTGCCTTTATAAGGGATCTTAAGGGGAATGTTCTTAAATACCCTGGCATTATTGGTGACCACCTCTCCTACAGTACCGTTTCCCCTGGTAACCGCTTTTAAGAGTTCTCCGTTTTCATAGGTAAGAACGATGGTCAGACCATCCAGCTTCCAGGACAAGAGTGTCTTATGTTCTCCGATAAATTCCCGAAGTTCTTCCACGTCCTTGGTTTTATCTAATGACAGCATGGGACTTTCATGGGTTTCCTTGGGAAGAAAATCCACTGCCTCGTACCCTACCTTTAAAGTAGGACTATTTGCCAGAACGGTTCCTGTCTCTTCTTCCAGCCGGACCAGTTCGTCGTACAGATTGTCGTATTCCAGATTGGTCATAATCTCCCTGTCTTCCTGATAGTAAGCCTTTGCCGCCTGGTTTAACCGTTCGGTCAGCTCTTTCATTCGCTGTATGGATGTGTCCATGGCCTCCTCCTGTTTCTATGATCGTTTCATTTGATGAATTTTTTATCCGGGCTTTTAATTCCTTCCATTCCTCCGGAGAAATCTCTCTGTACTCTCCCGGAGCTAAGGTTCCAAGTTTTATATTCATAATTCGCACCCGCTTTAAGGCGGTCACATGGTAGCCCAGATACTCACACATGCGCCGGATCTGGCGGTTCAGTCCTTGAGTCAGGATAATGCGGAAAGTTTTTTCTCCTGTTTTTTCCACTGTACAGGGACGGGTCACCGTATCTAAAATGGGCACGCCCCCGGACATCCGCTGTACAAAAAAAGCGTCGATCTTTTTGTCCACAGTTACAAGGTACTCCTTTTCATGGCGGTTTCCCGCACGCATGATCCGATTCACCAGATCTCCCTGGTTCGTCATAAGGAGAAGTCCTTCTGAATCCTTATCCAGCCTTCCCACCGGATAGATCCGAAGAGGATAGTGAAGGTATTCTGTCACTGTCTGATCTTTTCCCTGCTTTTTCGTACTGCAGACAATGCCTCTTGGCTTATAAAAAATAAGAAGGACCTTCCGTTCTTCTTTTTTCAGGGATTTTCCATCCACCTGCACCTCATCCAAAGGTCCCACCTGTTCTCCGTTTTCTGCCTTTTTTCCATTTACCGTCACCCGCCCGGCTTCTATGAGCCGGTCCGCCTCCCGCCTGGAACAAAAGCCTGCTTCGCTTAAATATTTATTTATCCTTTTTGTCTGCCGGCCTATGGCCGTTTCTTTTTTTTCGTTCATTTTTCCATTATATAGTCTTTTCATTTTTTGCGCAAGAGATTCCCATTTATATGTGCATGAAAAAAGAGACCGCAGGTTATTGCAGTCTCTCGTTCTTTCTTATATATTACCGCCACCATAGAATCACTCGAATTTTCTGTCATAAAGCAGCGCAGCAATCAGAACAACGAAACAAGATCCAGCATTGTGTACCAGTGCCCCAGTAGTGGGTGTCAACACTTCCATGAGCAGTTTTCAGAGCTGGCGCATCGTTGACACCATCTCCAATCATGCAGACCCTGTGATTTTCTGCCTGTAATTTCTCAATGCTCTGCACTTTTTCTTCGGGTAAAAGTTCCGCCCAGACTTCAGAGATTCCAACCTGCTGTGCAAAATAATCTGCCGTTTTTTGATGGTCACCGGTAAGTAAAACGGTACGAGTGCGCATATCTGAAAGACGGGAAACCATGTCTTTCGCCTCCGGGCGCAGTACGTCAGAAAGTGCGATAACACCGATACATTTTTGACCTTCCGCTACGAGAATAGAGACTTTTCCCTGTGTACGCAGCCGTTCCAAAGCGGATTGCGCCTTATTGTCAATCGAAACTCCATTTTCAGTAAGGAATTTTTCATTGCCGCAAAACAATCTTCGATTGTCTACCTCCGCAAAAATCCCCTTGCCGGTCGTCATTCTGAAAGCAGTTGATTCCATCAATGGCACTTTTTTTACCTTTGCATAGGCCACAATCGCCTTTCCCAGCGGGTGTTCACTTTTTGCTTCAGCGGAAGCGGCCATAGAAAGCAAGTCTGCTTCACTGATTGATTCATCAAAAGAAATCATATCGCTGACATCTAAGCGGCCAAAGGTCAAGGTGCCGGTTTTATCAAAAGCAATCGTGTCCACTTTTCCCATTTTTTCAAGGGCTTCGCCAGACTTGATAATCACGCCATGCTTTGTCGCCTGTCCGATTGCCGCCATAATTGCGGTGGGCGTTGCCAATACAAGAGCGCAGGGACAGAACACAACCAACACAGTGACCGCGGTAACGATATTCCCGGTGAATACATAGGCCAAAATTGCGATCAGCAGGGCAACAGGAACCAGCCAGCTTGCCACTCTGTCGGCTATTCTCTGCATGGGAGCCTGTTTATTCTCAGCATCCTGCACCATGCGGATCAGCTTTTGCAAAGAACTGTTTTCCCCTACTGTTGTTGCTGAAATATCAATCGAACCAAAGCGGTTGACAGTTCCGCAAAAAACTTCTTCCCCCACGCCCTTGTCAACCGGCAGGGATTCTCCCGTCATAACAGACTGATCAACAGAGGTTTCGCCATTTATGATTGTCCCGTCAACCGGGATAGTTTCGCCGGGCAGAATACGCAGAATATCTCCTTGCCGGATTTCCTCTGCCGGTATCATTTCTTCTTTCCCATCTTTTAGTCTGCGTCCCTTTGTCGGTGCAAGGCTAATCAGATTTTTCAAGCCCTTTTTCGCCCGGTTTGTCGTAGCTTCCTCTAAAAGTGCGCCGATTGCCATGATAAACACGACTTCTCCCGCCGCAAACAAATCTCCGATTGCAATAGCGGCAAACATGGCAATACAAATCAAAAGAGCAGACGATATTTTGCTGATACCGGGATTGTAGATAATACGCCATATCGCCAAATACAAAAGGGGAATACCGCTGATAACGATAGTGACCCACGCTGGATCAAAGGGCAGAAACGAAAGCCGCACCGGCATACCGCCAAATTCCTCTATCAAGTGCGGGATAAAATCCAGCAGCAGGAATACACCGGCTACAATCGTCATAGGAAGCCCGGCCAGAAAACACTTAAGTTTCTTTAACATCATGGTCCCTCCAATCCGTACGACATTCCCAAACAGATTCGTCCTTGACACTTATTTGCTATTGCCGTACAATGAATTTGATAACAAACACTTTGTTCTCTTTTATTGTAGGCAGGAAGCAACTAAAATTCAATGGATAATATCGTCCCCGTGTTTCCTATGGAACACTTTTGAGAAATTGTACGGAAGGAGTTATCATGGACAGACGACAGCAGAAAACAAGGGCAGCAATTTTTAATGCGTTCAGTACGCTCTTGGCCAAAAAAAGTTACAGCAAAATTACGGTACAGGAAATCATTGATGCCGCTAATGTCGGCCGAACAACATTCTATACACACTTTGAAACAAAAGACGATTTGCTGAAAGCCCTATGCGAAGAACTTTTCGGTCACATTATCAGCAGCGCATTTGATTGCACCCACACTCACGGACTATATTCTGACAGAAATACGCCGGAGTCTGTATTTTGCCACTTATTACAACACCTGCAAGAAGATGAAAATAATATTCTCGAACTGCTTTCCTGCGAAAGCAGCGAACTTTTCCTGCGGTATTTCAAAGACAGCTTAAACGAATTGATACAAAATCAGTTTGTCAATCA
>DWYZ01000167.1 GCA_019118425.1 Candidatus Blautia faecavium
CCTCTATGGAATGGACTGCCTGAGTATCAAAAATGCATACGTCTCCCTGTCTGGTAACGATTTCTTTCCCTTCAATAGTCTGATTGCACTTTCCTGACCACACATAGCACAATTCAATGTAATCGTGTTTATGAGGATATACCGTATTAAACCGGTCCTGGCGGTGCAGGATAATTTTGTCTCCCGGTTTCATAAAGGCAGTGCTTTCAAAAAGATAGGTTTCACTGTCCAGCTTATGAAATCTCTTCAGTTCCTGCCTGTATACAGCCTCCGGAAAGTGACTTTCCAGACATTCTCTCTCCTTTGGCGTATACTGTCGCAGGTATTGATTCAGCTCGTCATGGTTCACTTTGAGCTTCTCCTGTTTTTAAAGATCAGCCAGTTCGTCCTGGCACACAGGACGGATACCGTTTTCCTGAAGCACTTCAATCGCTCTCTTATTATCAGCCACACGGAAGATCATGTAGGCCAAACCTTTTTTTCTGGTAATAAAAGCATACATATATTCCACGTTTACACTGCTGTCCCCAAGAACCCGGATGACCTTGGAAAGCCCGCCCGGCTCATCGGGGATCGCTACTGCGAGAACTTTTGTGATAGAAAATACATAGCCTGCATCCTTAAGGACAGTGGAAGCATTGTACACATCGTCCACTATGATGCGCACGATGCCGAAGTCTTCAGCCTCAGCTAAAGACAGAGCTCTCATATCGATATTATTTTTAGACAGCACGTCTGTAAACTCTGCAAGCCTTCCTGGTTTATTTTCCAGGAATACAGAAATCTGTTTTACGGTCATAGATCCTTCCTCCTTTTCTTTACTGCTGATACAGGTTTCGTTTGTCAATGACACGTACAGCCTTGCCTTCGCTTCTTGTGATCGCTTTCGGATTCACAAGTTTAACTTTTGCATAAATTCCAAGCATAGCTTTTAATGCGTCTACCAGTTCTTTTTCTCTTGCAGAAACTTCGCTTAAGCTGTCGGAGAACATTTCTGGTGTCATTTCCACCTGAACCTCAATGGTATCGCTGTTGTTTACACGATCCACAATAATCTGGTAATTTGCCGGGTAGCCTTTATTCATAAGTACCGTTTCAATCTGAGACGGGAATACATTTACGCCTTTTACGATCAGCATATCGTCGCTTCGTCCAAGAGGCTTCGTCATTTTAACATGGGTTCTTCCGCAGGAACATTTCTCTCTGCTTAAGATACAGATGTCTCTTGTACGGTAACGGATCAGCGGGAAGGCTTCCTTTGTGATACTGGTAAATACAAGCTCTCCTTTTTCTCCGTCTGGAAGCACTTCTCCTGTCTGAGGATTAATGACCTCGGCAATAAAGTGGTCTTCATTTACATGCATACCTGTCTGGGCAGAACATTCAAAGGATACGCCAGGGCCGGAGATTTCTGTCAGACCGTAGATATCATATGCTTTGATTCCCAGTTTTTCTTCGATATCACGGCGCATTTCCTCTGTCCATGCCTCTGCACCGAAAATACCTGCTTTTAACTTTATCTGGTCACGGACGCCTCTTTCAATAATGCTCTCAGCAAGGTATGCCGCATAGGACGGCGTACAGCAAAGGATCGTTGAACCAAGGTCTGTCATAAACTGAATCTGACGTTCCGTATTTCCCGAAGACATAGGAAGAGTCAGGCAGCCAACTTTATGGGAACCGCCGTTTAAGCCGGGTCCCCCTGTAAACAGGCCATAGCCATAGCATACATGACATACGTCTTCATTCGATCCGCCTGCTGCCACAATAGCCCTTGCACAGCAGTCCTCCCAAAGATCAATGTCATGCTGGGTGTAAAAGGCGACTACTCTTCTTCCTGTAGTTCCGCTGGTAGACTGGATACGCACGCAGTCTTTTAAGGGTCTTGCCAAAAGGCCGTATGGATATGCGTCCCTGAGATCGTCTTTGGTAATAAAGGGCAGTTTATGTAAGTCGTCCACAGACTTGATATCTCCTGGCTCTATGCCTTTTTCCTCCATTCTTTTTCTGTAGTAGGGAACATTATCCCACACATTCTGTACCTGTTTTACCAGTCTTTCGCTCTGCCACTCCCGGATCTGCTCCCGGGAAGCGCATTCGATTTCCGGCTGATAATATCTTTCCATTTTTCTCTCGTTCCTTTCTTATGTTTTCCGCGTTCTGTACCGCGGTGAATTATGGTTATACTATACCACTTTATCGCTGTACAGTAAACTAAAAATTGCGGCGGACCCGCATTGTTTTATTACAGGCTCCGTCCCCAGCCTCATACTGCGCAAAGCTATAAACATGGGTGGGGACTTGCCTTTCTCAGGAGGGGGAAAGCGCCCTTGTTCTGAGATGCCACAATGCGGCTGTTCACTTATGAAAACCCTTTAAAGATATTCCTTTAATTTTTCCACATTCTTTTCTTCAAAGACCTGCAGCTCCTTCATCAGCTTAAGGATATCTTTTTCCGCCTGCCCTTCGTACTCATGGATTTTCTTTACTGCATCCGTGATTCCCATACTGCTTCCCTGAATAAGCATTTCCGCAATATGGGAAACCGAGTTATCTCCCATAGTCTGTAAGTTTACCATCAGATAAGTACGGATCTTTTCAAAGGCATTCAGCCCTTTTTCATCGTACCCGTTTTCGTTCAGCATTTGCCTTGCCTTCTTATGATATTCCTCATAGCTTTCTTTCTGCGTCTCCAGATATTCCCGAAAGCCCTGGTTATCCGTTATGTCAATAAGCTGTCCTAAGGTATCCACTCCCATCTGGGAATTCTGGTATACAAAATTTAATAATTCTGCGTTTGCATTCATCTGCGCACACTCCTTTTTTTCTTAGGATGTTCGATTTCCCAGGATTTATACATTTGCCTTTGGGTACTGTACAGCAATTTGAAAAATATGTACCTTGGCACAATGGAGCCGTGGCTCTGCTGCGCCGGCAATCAGATTCCTTTAATATAAAAAACACGGTTCCGGGACAGGTCTCTTCCCAAAACCGCGTTTTTCTTCGCCCTATTATTCGTATTTTACAATTTCCTTTTTCAATCTCTTCATAATCCTTTTCTCCAGACGTGAAATATACGACTGAGAGATTCCCAGAAGGTCAGCCACTTCCTTCTGCGTCTTTTCCCTACCCTCAGAATTATTCAGGCCGAATCTCAGTTTAATAATGGTCTGTTCCCTGGGAGACAGCTTGCTGATCGCCTTTCCTAAAAGAGTAATCTCCACCTCATCTTCTAAATGCCTGGAGATCACATCGTCATCCGTTCCAAGGATGTCCGAAAGCAGCAGTTCATTTCCATCCCAGTCCACATTCAGCGGCTCATCAATGGAAACCTCCATTTTTGTCTTACTATTGCGCCTTAGATACATAAGAATCTCGTTTTCTATGCATCTGGATGCATAGGTGGCGAGTTTGATTTTTTTCACCGGGTCAAAGGTATTGATTGCTTTTATCAGCCCAATAGTCCCTATGGAAATCAGATCCTCCACACCTACGCCTGTATTGTCAAATTTCTTGGCAATATAAACTACCAGACGAAGATTATGCTCGATCAAAAGCGCCTTGGCTTCCTTTTCCTGGTCCGTCCCAAGCTTCCCGATTACATAGGCTTCCCTCTGTGGTTCTAAAGGAGCCGGAAGCACATCACTGCCTCCAATATAATAAAGCTCTCTTGGCCTGGAAAAGACAAGTCTTGATAAGACCTGAAACGGATTATAATTGATACCTGCTGCGTTCATACTCATAAATGCGACCCCTCCTAATGCAATAATCTGGAATTTAACAGTACCTTGTACTCATTTCCCAAAGTGGAGGGCCGGTCAGACAAAGCAAACACCGGTCTATTTACATGAACCACTTCTCTGGGGGTATGGATACAAAGGTCATCTAACCTTACGGCCAGCAATACCCCCTCCTGTCCCACTGTTTTATAGGACAGATAGTGAGGGGAAAGCCCCATAAGATCCGTACTTTTTATCTCCCCTGGGTCCTCTTTCAGGTGTTTTAATTTGTCTTTCAATTCTTCCGGCAGCAATGCCTCTAAACATTCTGGTTTCACAATGGAAACCGGCTCGCCGCTTACAGGGTCATTCAGCATATTTCCGGTATCATAAAACCCGTAAGCAGACTGTACTTTTCCCTGATACGACAGGGTTACAGGATAAATATTCTTCCTGCGCGTCCGAAAGGAATCCGTAAAAGAAATAAGGGCTGTAATGCCGAAATAGGTGCCTGCGGCAAAAAACAGGAAGACCTTCCCTGTCAGATCTTGATCTGTCATCAGTGCTCCCCAAAAGCCTCCGCATAAAAACGCGGTAAGGTAAAGAGCCAATATCCCCTTTGCCAAAAGACTTCCCTTTTTTAAGCCAAAAGCAATCCGAAGCATTCCCACACCGCATCCGCAATGAAGAAACGAAATGATCAGCCGGTTCTTTTCCATATCCAAGAAAAGCAGCGCACAGGAAAAGAAAGCGCCTAATAAAGCGGCAAGAATGGTTTTCAAACGGCTTCCCCTATATCGAAGCAGCATCCCCACAAGCCGAAGAAGAATATAATCCATTAAGAGATTCGTCACAAAGACCACATCTATGTATACTTCGTAATACATAAAAACCCCCTATGACCTGTCAATCCTTCACTTTGGTAGGTGAAATCATTATAGGTGATAGGGGGGTACTCTTTTTGTCAAAACAAGGGAGCAGATTCTCAGAATTTCTCGCCAAGATTCGACAGCAGATTTTTACATTATGTCAACTTATTTTTGATTTTTTTCATGGAGGGCGTCCATCATCGTCCGCAGCTCCCGGATGGGAAACTGCCCCGGCGCGCTGGCCTGACCCACGCAGGCAAAAGTGACACTTGAGCCGAAATTTTCCCCGGCGATCCGGCTGATGGAGCCGAGACTTCCCATGGCCATGGAAATAACAGGCTTCTCGGTAAGCTCCTTTGTCATCTCGTTGGTGATCAGCATAAGAGCGGAAACATCCTCGAATTCATCCGGCATTACCGCCATTTTTAAGATATCCGCCCCGGACCTGTCCATGGCAAGGAAACGGCTTTTTAAAGTTTCTTTGTCATCTGTCTTTTCAAAATCATGGGTGGAAGCGACCACCACAGCGCCTTCCTTCTGCAATTCTTTTATAAGAGCGGTCATCTCTTCCTCATTCCGGAACAATTCCACATCGATCAGATCTGCCTTTTTCGTTCTGGCTGCCGCCAGATTTAGGTTTACATAATCTTTTGTCGAAATTTGCCGGTTCCCCCCTTCCTCCTTTGTACGGATGGTAAAAAGAAGGGGCGTTTCTCCTAATTGGCGGCTGATATCCAGAAGAGCCTTTTCTGCCGCTTCAGTATCTGAGAGCTTTTCAAAAAAATCTGCTCTCCACTCTACCAGGTCCGCGCCTGCCTCTTTCGCTTTTCTGGCCTCTCTGGAAAGACTTTCCAGATCCTTTCCCATAATGGGAACGCAGATCTTAGGCATGCCTTCCCCTATTGTTAATCCTTTTACTTGAATGGGTTTCGTCATTTCTTGACATCTCCTTTTTGCTGGAATAGAATAATTTTTATAAAAAATTAGAAATTCGGGAGGTACATCATATGAATTCCATCACCGGCCACACCAGGCTTACCGCTCTTCTTGGAAGTCCGGTAGCCCACAGCATCTCTCCTTTGATGCACAATGAAGCATTTCGCCAGCTTGGGCTTGATTATGTATATTTATGTTTTGACGTAACAGAAGACACCCTTCCTTCTGCCGTCTCGGGTCTTAAATCCTGCGGGATCCGTGGCTTTAACCTTACTATGCCCAATAAAAATAAAGTCGTAGAACTTCTGGACGAGCTGTCCCCTGCGGCTAAGCTGATCGGAGCCGTAAACACAGTGGTCAATGAAGACGGACGGCTCATTGGATACAATACCGATGGGATCGGGTACATGCAGTCGGTGAAAGACGCCGGATATGATATCATCGGAAAAACCGTCACCATCATGGGGGCTGGAGGGGCCGCTACTGCCATCAGTGCCCAGGCCGCTTTAGACGGGGTGAATAAGCTTCACATTTTCGCCCGCCGCACCAGCCGCTTCTGGGAGCGCACCCGTGCTCTTGTGGACAACATCAATGCCACTCTTTCCTGCAGGGCAGAACTTCACGATAACGATGACAAAGAAGCCCTGAAAAATGCCATTGGGGAAAGCGCTCTTCTTTTAAATGCTACCTCCGTGGGAATGGCTCCAAATACAGATGCTTCTATCATCGATGATACTTCTCTTTTCCGTAAAGACCTGATCGTCTCCGATGTGATCTATAATCCAAGAGAAACAAAGTTCCTGCGTATGGCAAGAGAGGCGGGATGTCCTGTCTTTAATGGGATGTATATGCTGCTCTACCAGGGGGCGGAAGCGTTTCGTCTCTGGACCGGACAGGAAATGCCGGTGGAGCATATCAAAAAGATGTTTTTTGATGAATAAGGGACGCCGGGAGGGATGGGGATGGGTGGGAGGGCTCGCGAGGCTTGGAGGCTTTCCCCTGCGCCGCTTCAGCCGCAGAGCATCTGTCTGAAGCGCAGCGAGTTATGCGGCGCGGCTGATAATCGGCGAGCGCAGGGGAAAGCCCCAAACGCAGCGCGTCCTCCCACCCATCCCCATCCCTCCCGGCTGGTTATTCATTATGGCGGGCGGTGGTGGCGGTGAAAGGATAGTGGGGGTGCTTTTTACAGTCAGTTTTATCGTTCTGTCATTATTCTGCAATTCCAGTGTGTAATCAGGCTGCAGAATAATGCTGTCATTAATTTTGTTCTCTATATCCAGGCATGCTTGTTTTACATCCGCCAGTCCTTTGACATTACCGTTATCATCAATGCCAGAAAAAATTTCTCCGCCATCGTAATTCGAAAAGGCACATACTGTATTTAAAAATGTATTTGTAATCTTTTCTTTGAACTCTGTTGTTCTCGCTTCACGCATACATCGTACTTCCTTTCTAATTTCGCTGTTTATATTATACGCAGAAATACGCGGGAAACCAATCGTATTTTTTACATAACGCATTCCCCATATCCTCTGGACGAATTACTTTATTCCATAGCAATTTCGCAGCATGTTTATAATGGATTTCTGACTAAAACCTCGAATTCCCAGAGCTTTCAAATCAACCGGTTCCTTTTCCATTTCATGCAGAAAGCGTTTCATATCGGCCGCAATTTCCTCATCGAGAGCCTGTCTGGATTCGGCAGTAATCAGCTGACCAAGTCGGAAAACATCATTTTTATGTTTTTTGATATTTTTGCTGTCAACTGTCTCACCATTCGCTTTTCGTTCGGTTAAATCAAGCCAAGCTTTTGCTTTGAATGGAATAAGACAAACCTCTTTCAGTACAGGAATCCCATCTAAAATAACCTGTCCGCCTTTCAGCAAATCATAGTAAGAATTATTCAAAAGTATCGCGGACAAACTGGAAATCTCATCATCTATCGGAAGAGGTGTTAATACAGCATTTTCATCCAATACAATAAATTCCGGTTTTTTAGAAAAGATCTCAATCATAAAAGGATACTCTTTGGTTTTCGGAGAAGTAAAACGATAAAACTGCGTATTTCCTGTACTCTTATTTTTGTGTTCATACTCCGCTTCTTTGATATATTCCCAGAATGCTTTCCCGAACTCTGATGTGATGGATTCAACGATCAAGACAATATCAATGTCTTTTGTTGCTCTAAAAGTCATATCTTCATTTTCCATCAGCAAATCACAAGCCGTTCCTCCGATCACAACATATTGGTCTTCGAAACCTTGAAACTTCTCCCTAAATTTTGTAAATCCTGTAACCATTTATTTGGTCCATACTCCTTCCAGTAATTCATCAACGGCTTCTTCTATTCGTTCATCTTCATTTCCTTCAAAAGACAGTGCAACCGATAGTCTGTCCGCCATGTTATCCTCAGAAAATTGTTTCGGATCATATTCCCATAATTCAATTCTAACCTGTTCATCAGGCTCAATCAATTCATTCACCAATTTCTCTTTCGCAAAGGACTTGGCATAAACAGCATATGTCATCACTTTGCTTGGATTCAGCATCGTTACTTCTGCTAAAACAGAATCACCCGCAAGAACCATGTCCGTTGTAATCTCTGCCTTGCTCAAATAACTGGTTTTACGAACCGGAGATATCATGTATCCTTTTACTTTTTCATATAACTCCAGCCCACTGTAATCGGACTCTATTACTTTGTTCACACCATCTTTTATTGTATAGAATAATCCGGTTGCCTCAAGCTGCTTCACAGCTCGGCTCATAGTCATTGCAGTAAAAGGAAGCTTTTTCGTAGCATCAGAAACATATAATTTTTTACTGTTGTTATAAAGATACATCAAGGCTAATTGCTGCGCAGAAGACATTAACTTTGTCACTTTCACCGCTTCTTCGTTTTCTTGTGTCAAAAATGTTCCCATAAATGGCAGGAATGCCTGCTTACCTGTAATAAAAGGAATTCCGCTCTCTATCATCTTTTTTCTTCTGTATAACGAAATGGTTGGAAGTTTTATTACTACCGGAACATTTTCAATTTCCTGTATTTTTTTTATCTGTTTTTTTAACGCCGGAAGGGTAACAAGTTCTTCTGTTGGAGATACCAAAATACATCTGCAGCCATTTAATATTGCTACTGCTAAATCATAGCTTCCTGCAATATACATCGGTAATGCACCTTGTTTATTCCAACAGAAGAACTTGTGACGATTCCGGCGTTAAAAAAACAGCTAAAAAGAATACAAGAAATTGAAAATATTCCGGTTGTAATAAAACTTCCGGCCATTTCGTTATACAAAAGAAAAAAGATGATTGAGAACGGAATTCCTTTTATTACAGGTAAACAGGCATTCTTGCCGTTTATGGGAACATTTTTG
>DWYZ01000029.1 GCA_019118425.1 Candidatus Blautia faecavium
TTGCCATGAAATCCTCCCTTGCCTTCCTGTAAAGTATTCCGGCATATTTTTTATCCTGAACCAGCCGCTCGTCCGGCAGCTAAAACTATCTGTCTATTCATCATACTCCCTGGCCAGCTCAAAGTCTATGCTTTTTGTAAAAGTATCTGCGTCCGCCACCCGGATTTTTACCTTCTGGCCCAGACGATAAACCTTTTTAGTCAAGTCTCCCCGAAGTTCGTAGGAGTCCTGGTCGAAAGTATAATAGTCGTCTCGTAAAGTATTGACATGCACCAGCCCTTCCACCGTATTAGGCAGTTCTACATAGAATCCCCAGCCGGTCACGCCGGAAATAATACCTTCGTATTCTTCACCCAAATGATACGACATATATTCCGCCATTTTCAGTTTATCCGATTCTCGTTCCGCTTCCTGTGCTCTCCGCTCGCAGAGACTGGACTGAAGAGCCACCTCATCCAGGATTTCCTTATAATGTTCTGTCTTTCCCTTTCTCTCAAGTCTCCCTCTGAGATTATCCTTAATGATCCTGTGGATCTGCAGATCCGGATACCGGCGGATAGGAGAAGTAAAATGACAGTAATATTTTGCCGCCAGGCCAAAGTGTCCGCTGCACTCTGTGGTATATTTCGCCTGCTTCATGGTACGAAGAGCAAGGCGGCTGATCAATGGCTCATTGGGCATTCCTTCGATGCTCTCTAAAACCGTCTGTATCTCTTTTGGTGTGATCTCTTCTTTCGCTTTTTTTACCTTCACGCCCTGATTGCGGAGAAGGATTAAAAGGCTTTCCACTCTGTCCGGATCCGGATTTTCATGGGTCCGGTAAACAAAGGGAAATTCTCCCTGACAGTATTCTCTTGCCACAGTTTCATTGGCAAGGAGCATGAAATCTTCAATGATTTTTGTAGCGACATTTGTCTCGTAGGGATAAACATCAATAGCCCGTCCCGCAGGACTTAAAACAATCTTGCTCTCCGGGAAATCAAAATCAATACAGCCTCTGCGATGCCTTCCCTTTCTCAGAATCTGGGAAAGCTCTTTCATGCAGAAGAACATAGGGACAAGCTCCCAATATTGTTCTTTCGCCTGTTCATCTGTGTCTTCCAGAATATTTTTTACCGCTGTATAAGTCATGCGCTGGTCTACACAGATTACGGTCTCTGCTATTTTATGCGAAATCACCTTTCCCTTTTTATCAATATCCATCAGGCAGCTTAAAGCCAGTCTGTCCACCCCCATATTTAAGGAGCAGATCCCATTAGACAGCCGCTCTGGAAGCATGGGAATGACCCGGTCCGCCAGATATACACTGGTTCCTCTTTTTAATGCTTCCCGGTCAAGGGCACTTCCTCCCTGTACGTAATTGCTTACATCTGCAATGTGCACTCCCAGATGATAAATATCCCCTTCCTTATAAAGCGAGACTGCGTCATCCAGATCCTTGGCATCCTCTCCATCAATAGTAACCATCTGAAGATGGCGAAGGTCCAGCCTTCCTTCCCGGTCTGCATCCAGCACATGATCCGGGACGCGCTCGGCCTGTTTTACTACTTTTTCCGGAAATTCGTAGGGAATGCCAAAGCTTTTTACAATGGCAAGGATATCTGTCCCCGGCGTCCTGCTGTCTCCTAAAATTTCCGTAATCCTTCCCTCTGGGCTCTTATTTTTCGTGCCGTAGTCGGTGACAACTGCCACCACCTTATCTCCGTTTCCCGCGCCTATGGAATCTTTCTTGGGAATAAATACATCTTTAGAAAATTTAGGATTATCACAAATCACAAAGCCATAATCCCTGTTACTTTGGAAAGTTCCTACAATTTCCTTCATTCCTCTTTCCAGTATTCCCGTCACGATGCCTTCTTTACGTTTTCCTTCTTTTTTCTCCTCTTTTATGAGAACACGCACCTTGTCCTGGTGCATTGCAGTTCCAGTATCCTCTTCGGGAATAAAGATGTCTTCTTCCCCCTCTCCAAGTTCTACAAAACCAAAGCCTTTCGCATGGCCAATGAATATCCCTTCCCTGACCTGTCCTGAGCTTTTCTTCTTCTGTGGCTTTCCTTTGTCTTTTTTTAAAATTTCCTTTTTTTTCTTTTTTCCTGAAGTATTATGATATCTTCCTTTTTTATCTGTCCAGGCTTTTCCTTCCTGGCAAAGTTCCTCTAGAATCTCATAGAGTTCTTTTTTTTCCGGCTTGGACAAGCTTAATAAGCTCCCTATTTCCCTTAATCGCATGGGTTGATAAACTGGATCGTTTAAAAGCTCCTGTATAAATTTTTTTCTCTTTTCGAATACCTTTTTTTTCTTCACTTTTCACCACTAGAAAGCCTGAGCTATGCCTGACGCTATGGCTTTTCTATCCTTTCTTGTAGAGTCAAAAACCCCGCAGTAAGCTACGGGGCATCAAATTTACAGCGCAGCAGAGCTGCGGGGTATTTGGTCTCCGCTTGGCTCATTGCTCGCGGGAATAAAAGGCACTCTTGTCTGTGAACAAGAGTGCCTTTTTACATTTCCAGTCTTTTAGAAATTCATATTTAAAACTGCTGCAAGGACAAAAAACAGGATTCCCATTATCGTTGTCGCCTTTACCAGTCCGCCTTCCATAGAGCGTCCCTTGTTCTTTCCCCAATAGGTGTCGGCTGCACCGGCAATGGCACCAAGTCCCTGCTGCTTTCCTTCCTGCATCAAAACGACCACAGTAAGAGCAATACAATCTATCGCAAAAATAACAGTCAAAATAATCCTTAAAATTTCCACCTTTGCTACACCTCCGTTCAATATGACACTTTTCCCGCATAAATACGGAATTCACAACTGAAAATCATTGTAACACAGGCATCGCTTGATTTCAACTGTTTTTCGCTATTTTACGAAAGGATTTTCATATACGGACAGAGCCCCCAGGTTCTCATGAATACGCAGAAGCTGGTTGTATTTCGCGTTCCTGTCGGAACGGCAGGGAGCTCCTGTCTTGATCTGTCCCGCTCCTGTGGCCACGGCCAAGTCGGCAATAAAGGCATCTTCTGTTTCTCCGGAACGATGGGAGATCACTGCGTGGTAGCCTGCCCGGTGCGCCATTTCTACTGCGTCCAATGCCTCTGTAAGCGTACCGATCTGGTTTACCTTTACCAGGATCGCATTGGCCACCCCAAGCTTGATGCCGCAGCGCAGGCGTTTAATATTAGTAACAAAAAGGTCATCCCCTACCAGCTGTATTTTCTGACCTAAATGGTCTGTGAGCAGCTTCCAGCCATCCCAGTCATCCTCCTGCAGACCATCTTCAATGGAAACGATAGGAAATTCTTCTATGAGTTTTTCGTAATAGTCCACCATTTCCTTTCCATCACGAAGGATTTCTTCCCCTTTCATCCTGCTTTCTCCAGGGAAATAATACACGCCTTTCTTTTCATCATAAAGCTCACTTGCCGCAGCGTCTATAGCGATTCCTATCTCTTCCCCTGGTTTATATCCTGCCCGTTCTACAGCTTCTACAATCAACGCGAGAACGTCCCGGGAATCCGCCAGATCCGGTGCGAAACCGCCCTCATCCCCCACCCCGGTAGAAAGCTTCTTTTCTTTTAAAAGGATTTTCAAAAACTGATAGATTTCCGCACACATACGGATGCCATGAGCAAAACACTTTGCTCCTACAGGCATGATCATAAATTCCTGGAGATCTACTGTATTATCCGCATGTTTTCCTCCATTTAAAATATTCATCATCGGTACCGGCATGCGGCTGGTATGGCATCCTCCCAAATATTGATACAGCGGGATCCGAAGGGCCTTTGCCGCCGCTCTTGCCACTGCCATGGATACGCCGAGGGTAGCATTGGCCCCTACGCTGCTTTTGTTTTCTGTTCCATCTGTTTCGATCAAAAGTGAATCTATATACGCCTGATCCAAAGCATTTTCTCCCAGGATCACATCTGCAAGTTTTGTATTTACATTATTTACAGCTTTTTCAACTCCAAGTCCTATATATTTTTCCTTGTCCCCATCCCTAAGCTCCACTGCCTCAAATTTTCCGGTGGAAGCCCCTGACGGCACCATCGCTCTACCTGTATATCCATTGATCCCCACTACACCTTCTCCTACAGTGACTTCTACTTCTACGGTAGGATTTCCTCTGGAGTCCAGTACTTGTCTTGCGTGAACTTTTCTGATTGGCAGATAACGAAACATTCTCATACCTCCTGAATTCAGTCTAAATCTCTTTGCTAAAAAGTGTGTGCCATGATTATAAAAAATATCTTTTCCCAAAGATCCTTTTTTATGCAGTAGTGATTATGTATCTTTTAATTGTATCAAGCGTCATAATACTTTTTATTATGACGTTTTGCTGCGTGAGGCACAGATATTTCCTAACAAAAATCCCGCACATGCTCCCAGATGGTTATGATAAAAACAAATTTATTTGTATTTTACTATAACTTTACTTTTTATTTCTATATTTGCAACATCCCTATTTTTATCAGAATATTTATATTTCATAACTTATATAACAGTTTATATTTCAATTTTTTAATATTATTTGCATTTTACGCTTGACATATCCAA
>DWYZ01000168.1 GCA_019118425.1 Candidatus Blautia faecavium
AAACCCGCTGAATGGGATTGATCTGACTTTGTTCCTTTAAAAAATAATAGCTTCCGATCAGAGGCTGAGCAGAAGTGGCCAGATTAAGGGTCAGGCTGTCCAGCATCTCTCCTAACAGATTTCCATCCACGCCCCAATGAGCCAAAGAGGACCCCAGCACAAGGGTCTCCACCTCTCCCCTCGTCTCCTTGATCTCATTTACCGTGTATATCCCATTTCTCGTGGGCGGCTCATATAGGTACCGCACTCCGCTGTTCAAAGCAGCCACAAAAACAACCAGTATAAGTATACGGGGTAAGATTTTTTTTACGTTTCTCATTTTAAGAAACCTCCTGATTTTTTCTTCTCCTTCCAAAAAAATTTTATGCATCTCGTCTTATCCCGCCCGTCAGGGCTTCTTTCATAAGCAAAAATCCAACCCCTAAACAAAATAAACGGATTTTTTCTATGAAATGAATATTTTTCATTTTCCTTACATATATATAATGCACGAGAAAGCCATTTTATTGCATCGATTTTATATTTTTTTTATATTTTCTTAATTGGATGCCCATGTCTCTCTGGTTGAATTTAGGATTTTCCATAGCGTAAATAAATATTATCTTAAAAAGTGTAGTCTAAAAATGCAAAATAAACAGAAGGGACATTATCTTTCGATAATGTCCCTTCTGTTTATTATTATCTTACTATTCTCAAACAGTAATTTGTCATTTAAAGATTCCGATTATTCTTCTGTACCGTAAAGAGTAACCAGTTTCTTCAGATAGGAATATCTCTCTTTTGCTTCGGACTCGTTCTTAGCGAACAGTCTTTCTGCCTTTTCCGGATTCTGACGTTTCAGAGAATTGTAACGAACCTCTCCGTCAAGGAATGCCTGGTAATCATCCATGTTCGGCTCTTTGGAATCAAGAGTGAACTTGTTTCCTTCTGCTGCCGGGTTAAATCTGAAGTTATGCCAATATCCGCACTTAACAGCCAGTTCTTCCTCTGTCTGTGCCTTTGCCATACCTTTCTTGATACCATGGTTGATACATGGAGCGTAAGCGATGATCAGGGATGGTCCCGGATATGCCTCTGCCTCTGCGATTGCCTTGATTGCCTGGTTGAAGTCTGCACCCATGGAGATCTGAGCAACGTATACATAACCATAGCTCATAGCGATGGATGCAAGGTCTTTCTTCTTCACTTCTTTACCGCCTGCTGCGAACTGAGCGATTGCGCCGGTAGGTGTAGCTTTAGAAGACTGACCGCCTGTGTTGGAATAAACCTCTGTATCGAATACCATGATGTTGATGTCTTTGCCGCTTGCAAGAACGTGGTCAACACCGCCGAATCCGATATCGTAAGCCCATCCGTCACCACCGAATACCCACTGGGATTTCTTGCCCAGGAAGTCTTTCTGTGCCAGAATTTCTTTCGCTTTGTCACATCCGCATGCTTCCAAAGCAGCGATCAGCTTATCTGTAGCTGTGCCGTTTGTAGCGCCGCATCCGTAAGTATCCAGCCATTCCTGGCCAGCAGCCTTAACGTCTTCGTTTTCGCCGTTTGCAACAAGGTCTTCTACTTTTTCTTTCAAACCGCCGCGGATTGCATTCTGAGCGAGGAGCATACCATAACCAAACTCAGCGTTATCCTCGAACAGGGAGTTGGACCATGCAGGACCCTGACCCTTTGCGTTCACTGTATAAGGAGTGGACGGTGAAGAGTTACCCCAGATAGAGGAGCATCCGGTAGCGTTTGCGATATACATTCTGTCACCAAAGAGCTGGGTGATCAGTTTTGCATATGGTGTCTCGCCACAGCCTGCACAAGCTCCGGAGAACTCAAGGAGAGGCTGCTTAAACTGGCTGCCTTTTACAGTTGTCTCTTTGAATTTAGCGATTACATCTTCTTTTACTGGAAGGCTGATGCCATAATCGAAGAATTTCTGTTCTCCTGCATTTGCTTCCATGTTTTCCATAGCAAGGGCTTTTGCACCTTTCTTGCCTGGGCAGACATTTGCACAGGAACCGCATCCTGTACAGTCATAAGCAGATACAGTGATGGCGAATTTGTATTCTTTCATTCCTGTCATATCCAGAGTCTGCATTCCTTCCGGAGCGTTTGCAGCTTCATCTGCAGTAAGAGCTACCGGACGGATAACAGCGTGCGGACATACATATGCACATCTGTTACACTGGATACAATTTTCTGGCTGCCAGATCGGAATATTTACAGCAATACCACGTTTCTCAAATGCTGAGGAACCGGATGGTGTAGTACCGTCTACATAGTTCTTAAACGCAGATACAGGCAGGCTGTTTCCTTCCTGTGCATTTACTTTTGCCTGGATATTGTTTACAAAGTCTACAACATCTTCTCTTCCGCCTTCTGCGTGAGCCATGAACAGACCTTCGTCAGCTGCGTCTTTCCAGCTTTCCGGAACTTCTACTTCATGAACCTGCTTAGCGCCTGCATCGATAGCTGCCCAGTTCTTCTGTACGATATCATCGCCCTTACGTCCGTAAGTAGCTTTTGCAGCAGCTTTCATCAGTTCGATTGCCTGCTCTTCCGGAATGATTCCTGTAAGTTTAAAGAATGCGGACTGAAGAATAGTGTTGATACGTGTCGGGCCCATGCCGGTCTCGATACCGATCTTCACACCGTCGATGGTGTAGAATTTAATGTTATGGTTAGCGATGAATGCTTTTACCTGTCCTGGCAGATGTTTCTCAAGTCCATCCATATCCCACGGACAGTTCAGAAGGAATGTACCTCCGTCCACAAGCTCCTGTACCATATTATATTTATTAATATAAGAAGGATTATGGCAAGCTACAAAGTTTGCTTTGTGGATCAGGTAGGTGGATTTAATCGGTTTCTTACCAAAACGCAGGTGAGACATAGTTACGCCGCCGGACTTCTTGGAGTCATAGTCAAAGTAAGCCTGTGCGTACATATCTGTGTTGTCACCGATGATCTTAATGGAGTTCTTGTTTGCACCAACAGTACCGTCTGCACCAAGGCCCCAGAATTTACAGTTTGTAGTTCCTTCCGGAGTGGTAACGATCGCTTCGCCTGTTTCCAGGGAAAGGTTGGTAACATCGTCTACAATACCAAGAGTGAATTTTTCTTTTGTTGTATTCTCGTATACAGCTACGATCTGTGCCGGAGTGGTATCCTTGGAACCTAAGCCGTAACGTCCGGAGAATACAGGAACATCTTTGAATTTGCTGTCTTTTAATGCAGCAACAACGTCTAAGTACAGCGGCTCGCCAAGTGCGCCTGGCTCTTTTGTTCTGTCAAGAACAGTGATCTGTTTTACAGAATCCGGAATTGCGTCGATCAGGGCCTGTGCGCAGAACGGTCTGTAAAGACGAACTTTTACAACGCCCACTTTCTTGCCGGATGCCATCAGGTAATCGATGGTCTCTTCGATGGTATCGTTTACAGAGCCCATAGCTACGATAACACTTTCTGCATCCTCTGCGCCGTAGTAGTTAAACAGTTTGTAATCTGTTCCGATTTTTTCGTTTACTTTGTCCATGTATTCCTGAACTACTGCCGGAAGAGCATCATAGTATGGATTACATGCTTCTCTTGCCTGGAAGAAGATATCCGGGTTCTGAGCGGAACCTCTCTGACATGGATGATTTGGATTTAACGCATGGTTACGGAACTCTGCGATCGCGTCCATATCAGCCATATCTTTCAGATCTTCATAATCCCATGTTTCAATCTTCTGGATCTCATGGGAGGTACGGAATCCATCGAAGAAGTTAATAAACGGAACTTTTCCTTTGATTGCTGCAAGATGAGCAACCGGGGTCAGGTCCATAACTTCCTGTACGGAAGATTCGCACAGCATAGCGCATCCTGTCTGACGGCATGCCATAACGTCGGAATGATCTCCGAAAATAGAAAGCGCATGAGATGCAACTGCACGTGCAGATACGTTGATAACGCCCGGAAGCTGCTCGCCTGCGATTTTATAAAGATTCGGGATCATAAGAAGAAGACCCTGGGATGCTGTGTAGGTAGTAGTAAGGGCACCTGCTGCCAGAGAGCCGTGTACCGCACCTGCAGCACCTGCCTCAGACTGCATTTCTGTCACCTGTACTTCCTGTCCGAAAATGTTCTTTCTTCCCTGGGTAGCCCACTCATCTGTAGCTTCTGCCATTACAGAGGAAGGGGTAATCGGGTAAATTGCGGCCACATCAGAAAAAGCATATGATGCATGAGCGGCTGCATGGTTACCATCCATGGTTTTCATCTTTCTTGCCATTGTTCTTTTCCTCCTTAAAAGGTATGATGAAAATTATTTCTAGACCACTTATGTGTCTAAAAGTCCATGTAAGATTATATCATAAAAACAAGGCTGTGTCCAATTTGATTGCATTTTTTTTGTATATAAATAGATACAAAAAGGGTCAAAACCAATGGTTTTGACCCTTTTGCCAGTATGTAACCCTAATTTTCCTTCAGCAGCTCCTCTAAATTTTTCCTCTGCAGCAATTTCCACACTTCACTCTGGATCTCTTCCAGCTCCTGATGGACTGCACAGGAATCCCTTCCTTCTCCATCCCTGACACAGGAATAGCCCGGATGCATGCATTCGATAATAAACATTTCCGGATCAATAGCATGGTACACATCGTATAAAGTGAGCTGTGAAACATCTTCATTTAAGGAGTAGCCCCCATGCACTCCTCTGTATCCCTTTACGATTTTTGCTTTTTGAAGTTTTTTTAATATCTTATAGGCAAAGGGTGCCGTAATCATCTCCTTCTCACAGATCTCACTGACACTAAGCCTCGCCTCCCCCGCCAGAGCACGTATGACTCTGACTGCGTAGTCGCACTCTCTTGTAATAAACATGACTTAGAACCTCTTTCTGCTCCTTCTGTTTTGTCCTTCCAAACCAATTTACAAGTTACAAATTTTTCAAACGCTATTACCCCTATGTTCTAGATTATATCAATTTTCACAAATTATTTCAATATCTTCCACAATATTTTCTTAAACTATGCGACATTTTTATGCAAAATCTGGATATCAAGTTCAATTTGGGCTAATCCCAATTCACTTCTTCTATTTATCTCCAAATAACAGCAAAAGACCCACTGCAAAGATAATAATTCCCAAAATACGCCGCAGCCATTTTCCTACAGCCGCACAGGAAGGATTAGCGATCACCTTCTCCACATAGCCGTATCCGATGCCTGTCAAAAGAAGGAGCACACTATGTCCAAGTGCATACAGAACCATGAGAAGGATTCCCCACCAGGCATTTTTTCCCAAATCAGCCACCAGAGCCAACAAAGCCACCATCACCGGTATCGCACAGTGGGAGGCGAATACTCCGCCCACAGCTCCCGTGAGAAAAGCGCCCGCATATCCTTTTTTTGTCATTTTCTCCGACATATGGATATGGGGAATGATATTTACCGCCCCGAAAACCTGAAGAGCCATAAGAATCATCAACACACCCATAAGAGCAGTCCACCAATGTCCTGCCTCATGCATCAGATGCCCTATGGCGGAAGCTACTGAACCGAATATCCCAAAAGTCACCGCCATCCCGCAGGCCATGGCAACAGATAACCGGAAGGAACGTCTCTGGTTAGCCTTCGTCGCCCCTACACAGGCCAAAAGCATAGGCACCGTTGCCAGGGAGCACGGAGTAAAGGAGGTAACGATCCCTGCTGCAAGGCTTAAAAGAGGCGCCGCCCATAAATTGTCCGCCATTGCCCCTGTAAGAAACTCTAAAATTTCATTCATTTCACTCATCTCTTTCTTCTGATCAATAAGGATTACTTGTTTTCACAATCTGTACGCTTAAGGATTTCCCGGCAGATTTCTGATACCTCCCGTCCATCCGTATACACACATACGTCCGCTGCCGCTTGATATTTTTCTCTTCTTTTTTCCATCAAACCTGCAATATACTCTACATTCATATGTCCTTCCAAAAGGGGACGGTTGTGGCTGCTTTTTACTCTTTCATAAATCGTCTCCGGCTCAGCCAAAAGGAGAACGATTTTTCCATTTTGTTTCATTTCTTTTACATTCGTCTCCCGCATAGGTACGCCCCCTCCGCAGGAAACCACAAAATTCTCTTCTCTCCCAAGTCGGCGGAGAAGTTTCGTCTCAAGTTCCCGAAAATATGCCTCTCCCTTCTGGCTGAAAATTTCAGAAATGCTCATTCCTTCTTCTTTCTGGATCTCCTCATCCATCTCGATCTGCTTTCTATTATATTCTTTATGCAGATAATTAGAAACCGTAGTTTTTCCACATCCCATGAATCCGATCAGATAAATATTTTTCTTCTTTTCCTTCGTGTTCTGCTTTTCCATGGCTTGTCCTTTCTTATCCTTTAGTCACTTATCACAAGTCCTCTCATCTGGATGATTATAGCAGTAACTGCACTTTTTTTCAAGAAAAAGCATTTTTGCTGCAAAAAGCCTTTCCCGCCGCAAATAATTCTTGCAAAATTCCCAGTTTACGGTACAATAAAAATTGGCTATACTTGTTAATAGTCAAAAACCCCGCCGCAAGCTGCAGGGCATCAATTTGCTGCGCAACAGAGCTGCGGGACGTTTAACCCTCGCGGCAGTCGCCAAATGGACTTGCAAGCATGTCCGCTTGGCTCGTTGCTCGCGGGAATAAAATAGGAATAAAGAGGTAAACTATGATTTCAGCAAATAATATCACATTACGTGTAGGCAAAAAGGCTTTATTTGAAGATGTAAATATTAAATTTACAGAAGGAAACTGCTATGGCCTGATCGGAGCCAACGGAGCGGGAAAATCTACATTTTTAAAAATCCTTTCCGGTCAGCTTGAACCTACTAAGGGAGATGTGGCGATCACTCCGGGACAGAGACTTTCCTTCCTGCAGCAGGATCATTTTAAATACGATGCTTATACGGTTCTTGACACTGTGATCATGGGAAACGCAAGACTGTATGAGATCATGAAAGAGAAGGAAGCCATCTACGCAAAAGAGGATTTCACCGATGAAGACGGCATCCGTGCCAGCGAGCTGGAAGCCGAGTTTGCAGAAATGAACGGATGGGAGGCCGAATCTGATGCCGCCACTCTTTTGAACGGTCTTGGAGTGGACACAGAGTTTCATTATACTCTTATGGCGGATCTTAACGGAAGCCTTAAAGTAAAGGTTCTTCTTGCCCAGGCGCTTTTCGGCAATCCGGATATCCTTCTTTTAGACGAGCCTACGAACCACCTGGATCTCCCCGCTATTGAATGGCTGGAAGAATTCCTGATTAATTTCAACAATACGGTCATTGTCGTGTCCCACGACCGTTATTTCTTAAATAAGGTCTGCACGCATACGGCAGATATCGACTATGGAAAGATCCAGCTTTATGCCGGAAACTATGATTTCTGGTATGAGTCCAGCCAGCTCCTTATTAAGCAGATGAAGGAAGCCAATAAGAAAAAAGAAGAAAAGATCAAAGAGCTTCAGGAATTTATTTCCCGTTTCAGTGCTAATGCTTCTAAGTCAAAGCAGGCTACCTCCCGTAAGCGTGCCCTGGAAAAAATCCAGCTGGACGAAATGCGCCCCTCCAGCCGTAAGTATCCATATATTGATTTCCGCCCTAACCGGGAGATCGGCAACGAAGTGCTTATGGTAGAAAATCTTTCCAAGACTATTGACGGGGTTAAGGTATTGGATAATATTTCCTTTACTCTGGGAAGAGAGGACAAGGTTGCCTTTGTAGGTTCCAATGAACTTGCCGTCACCACCTTCTTCCGCATCCTGATGGGTGAACTGGAACCGGATGAGGGAAATTATAAATGGGGTGTTACCACCACACAGGCATATTTCCCCAAGGACAACACAAAAGAATTCGATAACGACCTCACCATTACAGACTGGCTGACACAGTATTCCGAGATCAAAGACGCTACCTATGTGCGCGGCTTTTTAGGCCGTATGCTCTTCCCCGGGGAAGACGGTGTAAAACGTGTGCGGGTTCTCTCCGGAGGAGAAAAAGTACGCTGCCTCCTCTCAAAAATGATGATCTCCGGCGCGAACATCCTTATCCTGGATGAGCCTACCAACCATCTGGACATGGAATCCATCACAGCCCTTAACAATGGGCTGATCAAATTCCCGGGAGTGATCCTTTTCACCTCCCATGACCATCAGTTTGTACAGACTACAGCCAACCGTATTATGGAAATCCTGCCAAATGGCACCTTGATCGATAAGATCACTACTTACGATGAATATCTGGCCAGCGATGAAATGGCGAAAAAACGCCACGTATATCAGGTCAGTGAATCAGATGCAGAGGACAATTAATATTACCTCACGTAAAAAGGGGACAGAGCTTTTCACTGACAGCTCTGTCCCCTTTTTTCATCTTCTGGCAACGGCGATGTTCAAATAATCTGATGGGAAATAATAGGTAACTGTACCGGATTTTGTGGTGAACCACCCGGAATTTCTGTTTGGCATCAATACCTGGATAAATTTACCATTTCCCGCCTCTGTATCGTATTTAATGTTCAGGCTGCTGGAATTCTGAAGCTTTCCGTTCTTATAGTAGCGGAATTTCAGATAGTTAGACATGAACGTATAATTTTCAAAAGTGGATGCAGCCTTGTTCAGATCCCTTCTGGTAAAGGCTCCGCTCTTTGCCCCGATCACCACAGGAACCCAGGAAATATTACTTCCTCTCTGTCGGAACATAACCTGTCTCCCTTTCGGCACAGAAACCGCCAGCAATGGCTTATGGGAAGCCGCCTGCTTTCCAAAGGTGAGCGCCGCGCCCTTATTCTGCGCCTTATAATCCACCCGTACTCTCACGCTCCCCTTAAACACCTTAATACACATAGCCATCCCTGTATTGCTCTGAGAATAACTTTTTATGTAGCTGGTGGTAGGATTTTCAAATCGCTTTCCTTTGCTGCAGCTTTTTAATACCTTTTCTCTCCCTTCCGATGCATAGGCGAGATCATATACTCCGCCCGAGCTGGCCGGCATGATCGTTACCGCGTAGCGGGTTATCTTATTTTTATTGATATTGTTGTCTATCAGGTGATAGCATTCTCCTGCGCGAATCACTTTCGTCTGGGCTTTCTTATAAACTGCCGCCTGTACGGGTACTGCAAAAACAGCAGCAAAAAATCCTATACACAGACAAAAAATCAGTTTTTTTAATAAACTCTTCTTCTCCATTGATATCCTCCTTTTTCTTTTCAGCAGAAAATCATCGTTACATGCCGCCGTGTAACCAGTAACAAATTATCTTCTGTTTCCTCCTTCTTCTCAGGCCGGGCTCTTTTAGCATCACCTTACTCCATGGTGATCTTTTCAAGCCTTCCTTTTGTTGCCTTGAGCAGATCTTCCACCGGAACCTTAAGAGTAAGCCCGATGCGTCCTCCGCTCACATAAATTTCCTGAAAATCCCCTGCGGAAGCATCGAACACTGTAGTGTACGGCTTCTTCATACCGATAGGACTGCACCCGCCGCGGATATATCCGGTAATCTTCTGAATGTCTTTTACATGGATCATGTCCACCGTCTTTTCTCCTACCGCCTTTGCCGCCGCTTTTCTATCCACCTCCTTTTCTATTGGCACTACGAACACATAGTATCCGCCGCTTTTTCCTTCCATTACTAAGGTTTTAAAAGACTGCTCGTGGGGAACTCCTGTCAGATCCGCACAGTGTATCCCGTCTACAAATTCCCCGCAGTCATAGGTAATGGTTTCGTATTTTACTTTTTGTACATCCAGCATACGCATGGCATTTGTCTTTGCTTCCTTTGCCATTGTCTCTTCCTCCCTGAAGTTTGGCTGTTTTGTTATTTTTTAATTTTTTTAGGGACGGTTATTGTCTTTTCTCCCCGGCGGATGTCATATCTTTGGGTATCTTCTCTGTCATAAACATCCACGTAAGTGTCCAGATAGCTCTCCAGCCCGTCTCCCATCTCATCCAGATAACTATCCTTCCGAGAATCCCTATGGTCCTTTGCACTCCTTTTTTCTTTAGAATCCTCCTCCTTGCCAGGATACCAATCGTCATCCATATCGTATTCGTCGTAATATCTTTCCGTAGCTCTTTCTCTTCCTTCTTCTTTTCTATAAGTTTTTTCTTCTTTATAGGAAGGCTTGTTAGTGGCAAACTGAATGAGCATTCCAAGGATCGCAAAACCTATGCTCATTAAAACCCCATAGGGGAATTCGTCCATTTCTCCAATCTTCGCCAAAGAAAATCCAGCCATAACCCCTCCCATAAGACTGGTGGAAACAATCAGCACTTCCCTAGAATACCTGACCGCAAGCGAGCCAAGTCCTACCCCCAGCAAAAGGCAGATAAAAAACACAAAGGATGTGGTGGGATGAAGTATGTAAACGCTTAAAGATACCCCTATCCCGGCTCCCAGGACAAATACGCCCACCTTATAGCTTAAAAAGGCGATTCCTCCAAGTACAATGCCCGTCACAGCCATGATTCCAAGATAAGCGCCTCTTCCGGACACCTCCAAGGTACTTGCTATAAACAGGCCCGCTCCGGCTCCCACGCCAAAGCCGCCCAGCATCATCCAAAAGCGGAGAAGGCGGTATCCCAGCAGGCAGTTCAGAATTCCAAAGACCAGAATAACTCCAAAGACTCCTGTGGCGATCACAGAAAGCTCTTCCATATTTCTGACCCGCTCTATAATTGCCATAATACGTGTTAAGATCTCAATCATACGCTCACCTCTAAAACATAAAATACATGGTTTTTAAATCTTCTAATATCCCATAATGATACTCCACCTGACTTAATCCGTAAAGCTGCATATAATACTGGGCCAGTGACTGGATAGAACCATTTACAATCCATTCATTATAAGCCGCGTCAAAGGCCTCTTGGGTGCTGAACTTAAACCTCACTACAGCTGCTCCGTTATTCAGACGCATACAGCAGTAGTCATAGATTTCCTGCCAGTTATAACTGCTGAAACATCCCTGGTTCAAAACATAAAAGTTTTTATCCACTGCATTCATCTCTGGCAGGTCAAATTCATCAGAAGGCGTATAATTCAACTCATATTCATCCGGGAAGGGACAGAGGTAATCATAAATAGTCGTTTTATGCTCTACCATGGTAACCGCATCCCCCTCTAAAAATTCCGGCTGGTCTCCATTCGTTGCATCCAGATAGTAATACTGCCCGTCAAGCTGCACGATATTCCATGCATGACCCTCTGTGCTGTCCTTAACGCTTCCTTCTACATAAATACAGATGACTCCCAATCTTTCCAAAAGGTATTGTGCTCCTCCGGCATAGCCTGCACATACTGCGCTGTGTTTCCAGAAAGCTCCCGCGATGCTCTGGTCATCCTGAGAAATCTCATACTCCACAGAATCGATCAAATACGTATATACCACCCGAGCCTTTTCATAATCATCCGCATTCTCCGGCAGCATGGAAAGCACCTCCTGGTAGGCCTGTTCCAGGGCACTGTCGATCTCTGCCATTTCCTCCTGCGTATAAGTATAGCCCGGGGAAAACAAACAGTAGTCACCTCTTGAAAATGTAGTTTTATATACTTGTTCTCTGTTATGTACCCAGTACAGCTCCGGATGATCCTTTAAAAGGGCATGATAAGCCCGATCTACCTTTTCATCATCGGAAATAGAAAGATAAAACTCCTCCTTCCGTTCCCGGATCCCATTAAGCATTTCCCGGTATCCGCGCTGTTCTTCCTCATCCAAAAGCTTAAAATAATATTCCTGATGGCCTTCATCTTTCTGGGGCACCTCCTGTCTACGAAGCTCTGCCACCTCTCTGGGTTCCATATTCAGCAGTCCTCTCGCCGTATCCAGGCTGAATCCCTCATCGCTTAAACGGCCCACAGCCCAGGTGCCCGCAAACAGCAGGAAGGCAAGTGTAAGCAAAACCAACAGCACCCGGAGGAATTTGTTTTTTTTCATTCAATACTCCTTTCGGATTACATTTTCATCCATGTGCCGCCTCACATCCGGCACACTAGACATTATAGCCTATTTAAAACCCCAATGCAAATCTCCCCGGCAATTTCCCCTTACACAGCAGCGAAACAAGACTTTTTTCTTTTTACATTTTACCATTTTCCTCGTAAAATTCTGTAAAAGCAGTTGCTATTTTTTTTCAGCCGCGTTAAACTTTAAAGAAATGCTGCAAATCCGGAGGTAGAGTCAAATGAGCGTAAAAATACCTATTGAAACATCGGCTCGTCATATCCATGTTTCCAAGGAAGATTTCGAAAAACTCTTCGGCAGAGAAGAATCCCTTCATTATATAAAAGAATTAAGCCAGCCTGGTCAGTATCTCTGCCAGGAACGTCTCACTGTCAAGGGGCCCAAAGGCAGTTTTGAAAACATGGCCATCCTTGGTCCCTTTCGCAAGGAGACTCAGGTAGAGCTTTCTCTAACAGATACCAGAAAGCTTGGTCTCCCTGGCATCATTCGCCAGTCTGGAGACATCCAGGACACTCCAGGCTGTATTTTATGCGGACCTCTTGGGGAGATCTCCCTTTCTAAGGGCGTCATCGTTGCCAAGCGTCATATACATATGACTCCCGATGAAGCCATCTCCCTTCGTGTCCGGGATAATGACGAAGTGTTTGTACTCACCAAAAGCTATGGACGCGCGTTAATCTATGCGGATGTAGTTGTCCGGGTAAACAAGAATTTCCGTCTGGCAATGCATGTAGACACAGATGAGGCAAATGCTTTTTCCAGTGACGCAGAACCTTACGGAGTGATCGTCCGTCTCTTTGACGACAACTATAACACAGATAAATGGATTGAAGAGGTTCTCTCTGGTATCCAAAGATAATTTTCCGCATATAAAATTGGCGTACAAAGGCAATTTTCTTGCTGCCAGCAGCATTTTCTTACCTATTGTACGCCGTTTCTTCTCATTACCATGTAAGCAGAGCGGATCCCCAGGTCAGTCCCGCGCCAAACCCGGAGAGCAAAACCAGATCTCCTTTATGAAGCGTTCCGTTCCTGTTTAACTCATCTAAAAGAATGGGGATACTTGCCGCGGAAGTATTTCCGTGTCTGTCCAAATTCATTCGAAACTTTTCCAATGGCATATGAAGTCTTTTCGCCACTGCTTCGATGATCCTGCTGTTCGCCTGATGGAGCACCACATGGTCTATCTCCTCCAATGATCTTCCCGTCTTATCCATAAGTTCCTGGATACATTCCGGAACTGTTTTTACCGCAAAACGAAAAACCGCCTGGCCATCCATCTGCAGCGGCATACCCTTCCTCGCCGCAGAAACGGGAGTGGGCCTGCTCTCGGCACTTGCCATCAGTACATCTCCCCGTGTCCCATCGCTGTGCTGGACAACATCCAGAATGCCTTCCTCATCTTTTTTCACCACACAGGCTCCGGCTCCGTCTCCAAAAAGCACACAGGTGCTTCTGTCGGTCCAGTCGATGGTCCGGGACAAGGTCTCTGTTCCGATCACAAGAGCTGTATCACAGTATCCGCTCATAATATAGGCATGGGCAGTATGAAGTGCGAAAAGAAATCCGGAACATGCCGCACTTAGATCCAAAGCAGAGGCATTTTTCAGCCCCAATGCTTCCTGAACCCTGCAAGCTACGCTGGGAAAATAATTTTCTGAAGAACAGGTAGCTACAAAAACCATCTGTATCTCGCAAGGAGCTGTCTTTCCAGCCTCTAAGGCTTTTTTTCCAGCCTCTGCCGCTAAAGTAACCGCAGTTTCTCCCTCTCCTGCCAGCTGTCTGCTCCGTATTCCTGTCCTGGTTCTGATCCACTCATCGCTGGTATCCAGAAATTTCGATAAATCGTCGTTCGTCAATGTATATGCAGGAAGTGCGCTTCCTGTCCCGATAATTCGTGTCGTCATCATAATTTTATATCCATCCATTTATTTTGATTATCAAAGTATCTTTTCAAAGTATAGTTAGTTTTCCTTTATTTGTCAATACCATACTCAAAAAAATACCTGCCGTACGAACGTGCAGCAGGTATTTTCTATACTTTTTATCTTTTCACTATAAGAGAACGCCTCTCTCATCAATCAGACGGAGCGACAAAAACTTCAATATCGTTATTGTCATCCACCAGAGGTGTGTCTGTAAGAAGGCTTTCGCTGCTCTGTGATACGAAAGTATTTGCAGAAATCACATCCTGAAGCGTATTAGATACAGTTACATCTTCAGAAGTAAAGGCAGAGTTGCTTGTGGCTGCTCCCTGGCTTTCCATAGCTGCCACCTGTTCCTCTGTAGGATAGAAAGATGGCTGACGGATATACCTGAAACCTGCGTTGTAGGCTTCTCCAACGGTAACTCCGTTCTGGCTGGAAGAACAATGCACAACAATCCAGTCACCTGAATCTGTCTTGCCGCAGATAATGCCTACATGATTATCACTTCCAGCTTCCGGTCCCCTCTGAAATACAAGATCTCCCGGCTGCGCATCTTCCTCGCTGACAATATTAGCTTTATTCCATTGGTCTGAAGTGCCGTCTCCTACCGCAGACTGCATTCCCTGGTTCTGATAGCCATTGATCACTGCCCAGGTAACGAATCCGCTGCAGTCAAGCCCATATGCCCGCAAAGTTCCTGTGCTGTTGCTTCCTGAAGCAGAAACTGTGGCAACTGTGCCCCAGCGGGAATCCTTTCCCAGAACTGTGGATTTTCCTCCCCAGAAATATCCCACTTCGCCCACAAGAGAATAGGCCTTCGCAATAACATTTACTCTCTCTTCCGAGACATCCTCTCCCACGCTTTGGCGTACAAAACCTTTCGATGCGGTAACCACTGCGCACAAAAGCTTACAGTCTGTCTCCATATATTTCTGAAGGATCTTTCTGTCTTCCTTTGAAATTTTATTTTTCTTAATGTAATAGTTAATATGCCGGTCTCCATATGTAACACGGGTGATATCTGACTTATCTCTCACTACTGGATTCATTTCCGCGAAAATCTCTGCCAGCCTGTCCTTGCAGGAAGCGTCCAAAGTGAAGGTCTCCGCCCCGTTCTGATACTGCTCATATATATAGATAGCTATAATATCCTGCCAGTTTCTCACAAGGAGCGTATCCGCGGAGGTGGTAAGTCCGTCTGCCCTTAAATCACTCGCATCTGACAGCTTATTTTTTTCTTTGTATTCCTTTTCGATCTGATCCATTACAGAGGCAAAATCCTCAGAAAAAGACAGCTGATAAATCTCTTGAAGGCTGTCCAGATAAAATTCCTTTCCGGCGTGAAGATTCGATACCATATTTGTATAATATACCGGTGTTCCGGTAAGGACATTCGTCACATTACCGCTTGATCCGTCAGTAAGTCCCCCGTTTCCGTCTGAAACCGATGGAGTGGGCGTCGGACTGGGACTCGGCGTAGGTGTAGGCGTTGCCTGCTGGTTTTTCAATTCCTCCAATGCAGTCTCAAAATCAACTAGAATCTGATAATTGGTAACCTGTGCTTTTTCTTCTTCTGTTAAAATCTCATATGCTGAACGTATTTCTATGATCTGCGTCTCATATTCCAGAGTAATTCCTGTAAGTAAAATCTCCGCAGAAAGCGCATTCAATCTGTCTACAATCTCCTGTGGCGTAGTAGGCGCCGAAATAGGAGGCGTCGGTGTAGGGCTGACCTCCGGCGTAGGTGTGATATCTATCCCTGGAGTAGGCGTCACATCCGGATCGGAGGGCTCCTCTTCTCCTGGAGTAGGCGTCACATCCGCTCCTGGCGTAGGTGTGATCTGCGGTGTTTCTTCCCCGGGTGTAGGGGTAATATCCGGAGTTACTGTAGGCGCGGAAGGCTCTTCTGTAAAATCCGGCTGATCATCAAACAAGTCTTCTGACATAAATGTATCTTCCGCTGCTGCAAATATAGACGCAGGGTTGGACAATACCATACTTGACAACAATGTAATGCACAAACATTTTGTCAGATATTTATTCTTCATATTTCTGTGCTGCTCCCTTCTTTCATTCTGCAGAACTTTACCCCCTTCTATAAAGCTCTGCCATATATAAACGATTCCATATTTTCTTACATCAATACCTGCTTCATTTTATCATAATCAAAACATGAAATCAACCGCCGGAAGATGCTCTTCCGGCGGTTTTTAATTTTTTTCACTTTTTATTCACATTTTTTTTATTTTTATTCTATGCAGCCATAACCATTCTGAACTGTACAGGCACCTTCTTCGTGCAAAGCTGAAAGATTCCCTGGATCACCTGATAGCATACAGAAACAATATAACGAATATCGTCTTTTATATTTCTTTCTTTTTTCAGGTAATTGCTGTGCTGTACTTTAATGTATTCTATAAGCTGAGCGAAAGTATCAAAATGGATTGCCTGTCCTAGATGCATATCAACTTTTCCGCTCTTAATGCACTCTTTTAAATCATTTTTAAGATATTTTTCATACTGGTTATGCTCTACCAGGGTACCGGTATAAGTTCTGTTATGAGGAAAAGTGAAATAATCAGCGATATAATGCATCGCCTCACCAAGCTGACGCCAGTAAACGCGTTCATTGTATTCTAACGGGTCATGCACTGCCAGCACGGCAAGTTTTTGCTGCACCTCATGGAATGTGCCGAAATATTCGTGTTTTTTCGTCACAAAGGAGGGGCGCAGGTCCGGGAGAATATTTCCCAGACAAAAAGCCTTTCTGTGTGCCTGCAGGCTGTCTGCCGCACTCATCTGGTCTGCAAGGTAACGTGCTAATAATATATGTGATTTTTTTCGCAACAGCTTCCTCTTCTTTCCTGCCCCAGAGCATACTCTCCATGCTCCGGACATCTGACTCTCGAAGGTATCTTAACCTTCTGTTTCCTGTAACCAAAACCTACTATAACAGAACTTTTTTTGTTTTTCAATGGAGGCTTCGTAAAAAAACTGTGAACTTTTCTATGCTTTTTCGTGAAAATGTCCAGTTCTGACAGACTGTATCCTCACTCTGTATTCTGTACAGTGGCCTGCAGATCTAAAACCTGTTTATCAATCTGATGAATGATCCGATGGGCCTCTTCTGCCTGAAAAGGCTTGTTCTCGATCATGGCATTTAAAATAGTCCTATGATAAGGAACCGTCTGTCTCCAGATATCCGCTGCCCCGTTTACCTCCTGACCGCTGGCGTCCAGAGCTTTGATCAGATTATCCAATATCTGCTCCAGAGTATTGTTTCCATACAGCTTTCTCATCCTGCTGTGAAAAATAAAATCTTCTTTTTGGAGAAAAATTCCCATAGCCGCAGCTTTTTCCATACGTGTCAGAGGATCGTTCAGACTTTCGATATCCGGCTGGCTTAATTTCCCGCACAGCTCCTGGATGATATGAAGCTCCAGGATCCTTTTCACCTCCATAAGCTCATAGTAGTTCACTTTCCACAGCTTCAGATAAAAAGAATCCTCCCGCTTCTCTGAAGTGATAAATGCACCTTTCCCCATTTTCACTTCTATGATCTTATCTTTTTCCAGGACACGAAGAGCTTCCCTTACAGAATTTCTGCTGGTATTAAATTCCTGCGCCAATTCTCTTTCCGAAGGTATCTTATCCCCGTTTTTCAGATCGTTGTCTTTTATATACTGCATAATCGCGTCTGCAATCTTTGTATACAGTAAATCTCTATGTATTGGTTTAAATCCAATGTTTTCTTTTCCCATATGGGTCTTCCCCTATTATAAGCTTTCCGAATATTCCGGTACAAAGATCAGCCTTTTACAGCGCCTGCTGTCAGACCTTCCACTACATATTTCTGTACAAAGACAAACATGATCGCACTTGGAAGCAAAGCTAAAACGCCTCCCGCCATCAACGCACCCCACTGTACGGAATACTTACCTACCAGAGATTTCAGTCCTACAGGAATGGTCCACATATCCGGCGTATTGATAAATATTGTTCCAGCAATCAGTTCGTTCCACGCTCCGATAAACGCAAACACGAATACAGCGACAATACCTGGAAACATAACCGGAAGGACAATTTTCCACAAAGTCTGGAGCTTGCCGCAGCCGTCCACATAGGCCGCTTCCTCCAGTACGTAAGGAATAC
>DWYZ01000169.1 GCA_019118425.1 Candidatus Blautia faecavium
AAACAACTCGTCAAGGTCATTGTAGCCCTTTACAGACGGGTCTTTTGCAATCCTTTCCGCTTCCAGCATAGCAGCAATCGTTTCTTTGTTGGGCTGTTCCAGCTTCACTTCAAAGGGAATGCCGCCCTCACGAAGCGACTGGCGCACGAAGATGTTGAACGCTGTGGATAAATTCATGCCGAGTTCCGCAAACAGGGCGTCCGCCTGTGCCTTCAAATCCGCGTCCATGCGGATGCAGATGTTTGTGGTATTTCCAGCCATATCATCAACCCCTTTCTGCTGGTACTTTTAGTATATGCCATTTGCACGAAGAAAACAATACTTTGTACGAATATTTAACAGTAAATTCATCGAGCGAAGGTTACTGTATGAAGCGATTATTTTACCCGTCACTGTCCACCTGAATATTTGCCTGCCCCTTGTCCGAAATTCTTGGAGAACCGTGGGGAAATCCGCTAAGCCTGCACTGTGGATGCGCAGACTGTGACGGGAAGTCCGGTGCAGAGAGCCAGAGTAAGCCCTGCCCCAAAAGGGGGCATCAGGCAAATGAAACAGGAAAGACTGTGCATATGTATCGGCACTTAAAAACATTGGTGCATTATGCCTTGGAAGCTCGCGACTTCAGTCGTGAGTAGTTCACGCCGTGGATTATGAGCAGCTGCAGAAGATAGCCTATGACCGTTTTCGTGAAGCAAAACATCAGCGTGACAAACAGGCAGAGGTATTGCAATAAGAAGGGCCTTCGGCCCCTTTTTTGGTGATTGTAAAATATAAAAAAGAGAATAACTTTTTGTGGAACAGAGGATTCTCCTTTTAGTAGCCCTATTTCAAAGAATAGTTCTTTGTAGAACAATGTCAGTTTGTCTTTTCTGGATTCCTTTTATGTGGCTCATTGTTTTCACATATTAGCTGTATAAAAAAACGAAAGGAGAATAACAAAATGTTAAAATGTACCAGATGCGGGAATACGGAGCGTTTTCATGCAACCGCACATGTAACACAGTCCTGGGTAGTAGACGGAGAATTGAATTTCGTAGAGGAAATATCTTCCTGTGATGAAGTCACCCATGCACCGGATAACGAGGATGAGATCACCTGCGCATACTGTGGATCCTGTTTGGTTGCTGATGAAACAGTAGTTGAATACTCCCAACTTATCCGTAAGATCCATACAGCACTATCATCCTCGGAACAACAGGATGCGGCTGCCTTAAAGCTTGGGCGGGAATTTAGTTACCTTACTATCCAGACTTCAGAAGATGGTTATGACTATACCTTTTATAACCGCGATCTGTCAGAAATAGATGGCGGGCAGCTGGACAATCCGGACCTTTCCATGGAAGAGGCTGTAGAAGAACTGCTCCGCAACTCGGAATTTGTCCTGTTCCGGCCGATGCCGGAGATAGATGCCGTGGATTATGAGCAGCTTCAGAAGATGGCCTATGACCGTTTTCGTGAAGTGAAACATCAACGTGACAAACAGGCAGAGGTATTTTGACAAGAAGGGCCTTCGGGCCCTTTTTTGGTGATTTTAAAATGCAAAAAAGAGAATAACTTTTTGTGGAACAGAGGATTTTCCTTTTGGTAGCCCCTATTTCAAAGAATAGTTCTTTGTAGAACAACGACAGTTTGTCTTTGCCGGCTTCTTTTTATGTGGTCCATTGTTTTCACATATTAGCTGTATCAAAAAACGAAAGGAGATTAACAAAATGTTAAAATGTAGAAAATGTGGGAACACAAAATATTTCTTGGCCAAATCAAATGCAAGCTTATCCTTGAGGATGGATGGGGAAATGAATTTCGTCGAAAAAGGGCTCTCTGGGAATGTGGATGTCCAGATTCCGGATAAACCGGATTATGTCATCTGCGAAAGATGCGGATTTACCCAGGTGGGTGAAGACAAATGGGTTACTAATGGACCAGTACTTGAATCCTGGCTGTTGAAGAGAATTCGGAAGGCTATGCCTTCTGCTTCAGAGGAACGTGTTACTTTGGTCATCGGAAAAGATGGTTTTATTTCGGTGCGTAATACTGGAAAAAGGTATGATTACTCATTTTACGGTATGGATCTCTCCGAAATAGATAATGGACATCTGTACGAAACTGCTATAACTATGGAGGAAGCCATCGAGATGATCCTACGCGATTCGGAATTTGTCAGCGAACAGCCATTGCCGGATCTCTTTGCCGTGGACAGCGATTGTTTCGAAGCCTTGGTTAAAGGGGAATATGATATATTAAAAGATCATCTCTTTATGCGTGTATCTTCTAAAGAAAAATTATCAGATGTACTCTGTTATCTACCTCACGTTTCCATGGAGGACCTAACCATCACATTCCATATATTGTTAGGAAGAGGCAGCAATGCCTCTGTTTCGATCTGCGTCAATTTTAAACTCATGAAAAGCTGCGGAGTGTACATGCAGCAGCTTTATGAGGATGCTCAAAAAAATGCACCAAAAATCGTTCCTGTAAAGATCGAAAACTTGGAAACAATGCTGAGTAAAAGGGATGACGGCATTCCTGGAACAGAAGGGGTGCCAGCTCAAGACATTTTGCCTATTATTGTGGTTACGAATGAGGAAGCTTATTTTGGATCTGCTGCTTTTTTCTACCCAGGTGTCATGGATCAGATAGGGCATATGCTAAAAGGAGATTATTACATATTGCCATCGTCTCTTCATGAAATGCTTGCCGTACCAGACTGTCTTCGCGATTCCTACATGGAATTGAAAGAGCTTGTGAGAAATATCAATGATTCTTCAGTACAGCCAAAGGACCGTCTTACTGATAACGTATACCATTACGACGTGGCTGATCATATATTTGAGACGGCGGAATCTTTTGAGAAACGTAAACGAGCAAAGTACAATTCCTTGATGTTCTCAGCACTTAGCCCTGTGTGATACAGGGCTTTTTTCATTAAAATCTTTTGATGTTCGTATCCTGATATACTCATCACATGGAACAGGAAAATTTCCT
>DWYZ01000170.1 GCA_019118425.1 Candidatus Blautia faecavium
AAATCTCCCCATTCGGATTTGGTATCCCTGCCCGTCCGTTTTCAAAGCTTTCCTGTATCTGGATTTCTTTTTCTCCTCCTCCCTCTGCATTGAATCCATAAATCCAGTGCAGGCTTGCCACATTTTCTCCATTTTCTCGTTTCCAGTCCTTCAATTCTTTAAGAGTTTCCTCAAAATCCGGAAGGATGATATACATAGTGGGAAAGATCTGTACTGCGTCCACCTCAGTATCTACAAAGGCGTCTACCTGTTTTTTAATCTTTAGAGGCTCCCTGTCACCAAAAGCGATCGTATCTTCTTTATATTTTGCTGATTTCGTTGTATAAAGCATGATCTCACCTTCTGCAAGCTCCTCCTCTTTTCCCATCAGGAGGTTATAATCCTCAAGGGAGATCAAAATCACCTGCCAGTCGCTGCCATCCGGAAGTATATTCCCATACTCTAAGCTGTAATCATCAATTTTTCCGTTGTACACATCCACACCGGTCAGATCCCCCATAAAATATTCCCGTACATTTTCTATCCGGGAACCCTGCTCCTTTGCGGCGGCATCTGCCGCAGCTTTGATCTGCTCCATATAATCTTTCTCTATAAGGAACATCTCATCCGCAGACACATCCACGTTGATATCCATGGGAAATCTTTTTCTCAGACTGTCCTTCGTACCTGCAAAAAGACATACAGTAGAAGAAACCATCACCAGCACCATAGTGCATAAAATACAGATAGAAGCCAGTCCCGCGCCGTTTCGTTTCATCCGGTACATCATAGAAGATATGGAAACAAAATGACTGGTCTTATAGTAATAACTCTTTTTTTTCTGTAAAAGCCGGCAGACCGCCACAGATCCGGAAATAAAAAGCAGATATGTTCCGGCGATCACCATCTCTACCGCCAGGAAAAACCACACAAAAGCCACCAGCGGATCCGAAATGACCAGAGCCAGCCAATAAGCTACTCCTAAAAGCAAAATTCCTAAAACAGCCAGCACCCAGTTTGCTCTGGGCGGCCTTTCCCCTGTATTTTCGCTTCGCAAAAGTCCGATTGGATCCGAAAGGTGAATTTGGCGGAGCATATTCACATAAATCAGGAAAAAGATCACTCCAAATAAGTACAGCACCTTTGTAATAGAAGAAAAAGATACAGACAGGGAAAAGCTTATCGGTCCATTTAAAAGATTTACCATAAATAGTTCCGCCAGTTTTGAAAAGGTGATCCCCGCAGCCAGCCCTGCTCCAAGCGAAAACAAAGCCGTGATCCCCGCCTCCCACAGAAGCACAAGAGAAAGATGAATTTTTCCCATTCCCAGGATATTATAAAGCCCGAATTCCTTTTTTCTTCTTCTGGTAAGAAAGGAATTGGTATAAAAAAGAAAAATAAGGGAAAACACGCTCATCACGCCAAAGCCCATTCCCAGCATGCCCTGGAGCGTTTCTCCTCCCGGCATGCTTCCCAGCGTCCCGCTTTTAGAAAGGAAGCTTATAATGTACGACATCATCACCATTCCAGCACAGGTAAGAATATAAGGAAAGTAAAGCTTTTTATTCTTTTTTATCCCCATCCATGCAAGTTTTCTGTAAAGTCCTTTTTTCATATTCAGTCACCGCCTGTTTTATTTTTTTCTTTCCTAAAGCATAACGAAAAAAGGAAATGTATGCCATCGAATAGACTTACATTCCCTTTCCACTCCTTACATTTTTGTAAGAACTCATTCTACAGGGCTGGATCTGAAAGTGAGTTTTATACACGTCCCCTGATCCAGGACGGACGCCGCACTGATTTCGTGTCCTAAGTTTCTGCAGATACGTCGACACAGATAAAGGCCGATCCCGCTTGCTTTTTTATCCATTCTTCCATTATATCCTGTATAACCCTTTTCAAAAATCCGGGGCAGATCTTCAGGAGCAATACCGATTCCTGTATCTCTGATAGAAAGGGTACAGGGCTCTTCCATCCCGATGGAAACCATTCCTCCCTCGGGCGTGTACTTTATTGCATTGGATAGGATCTGCTCAATTACAAATAAGAGCCATTTTTCATCTGTAGTAATCTTTCGGTGCAGAGGCTCGTAAACAAGTCTCAGCTTTTTATTGATAAACTGTCCGGAAAACTTCCGTACAGCCTGCCTTACAATATCATCTATCTCATATTCCCGGATCAGGTAATCTGTAGAATCTGAATCCAGCCGCAAAAAAGCCATAACCATTTCTACATACTGCTCAATCCTTGCCAGATCCTCTAAGACCTTCCTCCCTAAAGGAGAATCCTCATTTTGGAGGGTTAAGCGCATGGACGCGATGGGAGTCTTGATCTGATGTGCCCAGGCGGAATAATAGTCCATCCAATCTGTATAGCGCAGGGTCATGTCATTTTTCAGCCTTGTCTGTTCTTCTCTAAGCCTTTGTATCAGCTCCTGGTAATCTTCCTCTTCTATGGAAACGGCCCTTGGAAAGCCTTCCATTACAGAGGCGGGAAGTTTGCTCAGCTCCTTTAGGCGCACATGCTTTTTATAGGTTTTATAATAAGAGCAGGCAAAAAATATCCCTCCAAGCCCTGCGCACACAAAAGCCGGATACACTACCGCCCCTAAAGGAAGGTGATAAAGGAAAAAGACAATTAAAAAAATGATGCAAAACAGGAAAAAAATCCCAATGCTTCGCTTCCTGCTTTTTAAATAACTGAAAAAAAATCCCACACCAAGCCGCTCCTCTAACCAATAAAATAGCCCACGCCGAATTTCGTGGAGATAAATTCTGTAAGTCCTGCACTATCCAGCTTTTTCCGCAAGCGGTTTACATTTACAGTAAGTGTATTTTCATCCACAAAGCTGTCCGTCTCCCACAGACGCTCCATAAGTCTCTCCCTGCTCACTACCTTTCCTTTATTTTCCATAAGAGTCAAAAGGATCCTGTACTCATTTTTTGTGAGAGAAATCTGCTCGTCTTTATAAGTCAAGGTATTATCTCCTGTATTTAAGAAAGCGCCTCTGTGTTCCAGGACCGGAACCACGGAGACAAAGTCATAGGTACGCCTGAGCATAGCCTGGATCTTTGCAATCAAAACACTCATGTCGAAAGGTTTAGCAATAAAATCGTCCGCCCCCATATTCATTGCCATAACAATGTTCATATTATCCGAGGCAGAAGAGATAAAAATAATGGGTACTTTAGAAACCTTTCTGATCTCCCCGCACCAGTAATATCCGTTAAATAAGGGAAGGGAAATATCCAGCAGCACCAGGTGAGGGCCGTAGGCGGCAAATTCCTCCATCACCTTCCGGAAATTCCTAATCCCTCTCACCTCCAGATCCCAAGTTTTTCCCTGCTGTTCTATAGCCTGTGTAATTCCCGGATCATCTTCTACAATTAAAATTTTCATTTTGCTTACATTCTCCTCTAAAATATGCTATTAATCGTAAAGTGATTTGGCATTAAAATTCCGCTTTGTGAAGACCAATTGCCTCTTGAATCCTATCCAAGGAAAGGCATTATGTTCTAAGACGGAACGTGCGAGGTGCCAGCC
>DWYZ01000171.1 GCA_019118425.1 Candidatus Blautia faecavium
GTGGTTCTTAGATAAAGGATAAATGTAGTGTAAAGGGGATTCAATATGTCCCGCTTTATTTAGGGAATTTCCCTTGCTTTTTTCAGGGAATTCTGACGCTTTTTTTCGGTAAATTTAGTGTATCATAAACAGCTCTTTCCCTTTGTCCATTGAAACATCCCCGTCAAACCGCATGGTATAGGTAGGTAGCTATATCTGGTCTTATATCCAGATTAGCAGGCGTTGACTTCCAGTACATTAACAATAAAACCTTTGCCGGTACCTGTGATCAGAATGACATTCATCCATTTACGGATGTAGTCATTATCCGCTAGGCCCTCCAGAAGATTGCAGTTCAGATGCCGATCCGACAGATAATCAATGTTTCTAAGAAATGCAGATGAGTCAGAGAACTTTGTTTTCTTGAACAATATTTTGATATTGTTATTATGCCGTGAATCGTATTCTGCATTAACCAATTCAAAAGCATGGGACCTTCATGGAAGGACATGGAACCTCATTGAACCGATCTAGTTCCTTTCGGATCGCTGCATTTATGGTATGTGTGTAAAAAAATTTTCGGTTTCGCAGATGGGCAATGGTGCGGAAGTTAGACTCCCAACACTCCCTTCTACATCTGCTTTATCATGCGGGGGTAATAGTCGGGCGGGAAACAATGCAGTGTGATCGTGAGCCGTAATCTCCTGGTGAGAGCGGTTTACGTCGGGATCCTCATATTTTCTGTTGCTGAAGATCCCAACCTTCAGATTATTCGGAGGCAGGATCCTGGCAGCAACGCCGAAGAACTCATGCATAGCGATATGTGCATCGATCCAGTACTCCACTTTCATAGTACGGCATGCCTGTGATAGCAGTACATGCTGAAAGCGGACTGGAGCTGGTGTCATGTAGTTCCGGGAAGCACAAAGGAGAGACCAGGATCAGCCATAGAGGACGCAAAAGGCTGAGGTACTGGCTGTTCCAGGCAGCCCGGTCAGCGGTGGTGCATGGAGAAGAATATAAAAGGATCCATGCCCACTCTACAACGCGGGCGGGAAATCCGCTCCAAAAGATGCAGTCGCTGATCGTGATCGCATGTAAGGTCCTTCGTGTGATCTATACGATGATGAAGACAGGGAAACCGTATGATCCTGAGAAACTGCTGAAGGAAATCCGGTATCCAGAGAATATACCGACAGCAGCGTAATCAAACAGATTAGAAAAGAAGAATTCCAGGATCCTGCTGAGTTTTAGAAACGTCTGGTACTGAGTAGGGTTCTGGAAAGGAACCTGAAGGAGACGGGGGAAGAAATCCCTGTCAGCAGAAGACCGACTAAAGGAGAAGCACAGCGCAGGGTCCACTAAAATAGTGCTGTACGGAACCTGTCAGGTCAGTAAGTAATCCAAAACAAACAAGAGCTGTAGCCGGCAGGAGTACACTCCATAGGGCATAAACCCTGTATGAAAGCTTAGCTAGCACTCAGTGTATGAACAGGTGGGACGAAGGAAGTTGAGACACGATCCCTGTAGACACGGAAGGTTCACCATCATAGCGAAACAGCCTTTATAATCATCAATCAAAGGATGCTTTATAAAGTGCACCCATCTATGGCTATTCAGTACAGGATACCATGACTGTTCATCACTTTTGGCTCCGTTTATATGAGGTAATAGTTAGAAAAAGCCTGAAAAATCAATGATTTTAGGCTTGACATTATAGGAAGACAGTGTCGCTACAAACCTGTTGTTCCCGGAGATCTTATTTTATAAAAGGGCAGCGCAGTCCCGACCCAATCTTATGAGAAGAGAAAAGTTATGAGTAGAGCTGATGATAATTCACGATTTTTAATCTGATTTTCCATATTTACTTCTCATAACTTTTAAATCAAATATACCTTGTTATACTAAATGTACTTGGCAAATGAAAGGAGGAAATTATGAACAGCGCTAAGTACATCGAATTATTTAAAAATGGACAAAAAGAAGGAATCAGGGATGTGACTGTCAAACGCAAACTCCAAACCGTGAGAAAATTTCTCAGTTATCTTGAAGATGCTCAGACAGATCTGCCGAACATTGACAGAAAGAATGTTTATGAGTTTGTGAACAGCCTGGATTACAGATCGCAAACTATCAGCGGGGTCCAGTTTACTCTCAGGCAGTTTTTTAACATCATGTATGAACAAGGGATTGCGTCTTTTGATGGATACCAACTGTTTCCAATGATTACTACTGACAAAAGAGATTCTATTTTATCCTACTATTCGCCAGAAGAGATTAAAATTCTGGTCGAAAGTATTGACACTGCAAAAAAATGCGGCATCAGGGATAAATGTATGATCCTCATCGCTGCGGAATGCGGTCTGAGGGCAAGTGATATCATATGGCTAAGATTTGATGAAATCAACTGGGACAAAAAACTCATCAGCAAAACTCAACATAAAACCGGTCTCCATGTGAATGTGCCGTTTACGGAGCAGGTACAGTTTCTCCTTTTGGACTATCTGAAAAATTACCGGCCTGATGTGGGATCGGAATACATCTTCATAAATACTACCACTAATTCCGCTTTTACTTCAGCCAAGGTACTCACCCAGATTGTTTATGAAAATTTTAAGAAGGCAGGCATCGAACGGAGATGCCGGAAACGTGGCGTCCATACATTAAGGCATTCCCTGGCGACTACAATGCTTGCGAATAATACTCCTATACCCATTATTACCGGGGTATTAGGGCATGCCAGTTCCAGGACAACACAGAAATATCTTTCCATTGACGCAGACGGACTCAGGGAAGTGTCACTGGAGGTGCCGGAATGAAAGAAACCACAAAGAAGGAATTCACCGGTATATTTAAGGAAGAGTTTGAAAACTTCCTCCGATATAAAAACGCTTTGGGATACTATAAGAACATAGAAGGAAACCTTCTCTATGACTATCTGGCATTAAACAGATTCCTTGGCGGCTACAAACTGGAAGAAATTGCCCTTACGGAAGAGATGACATCCGCATACGTGAAAACAGCTGAGCATCTTTCACAGTCCACAAGGCATCACCGTGAATGCAATATCAGGCAGTTTGCAAAATTCCTGAAAAACCAAGGCTATGAAAATATCTATATCCAGTATGACTGTACA
>DWYZ01000172.1 GCA_019118425.1 Candidatus Blautia faecavium
ACGTACAAGCAAAAGTGTTTCTCTTACTTCAGAAGGCATACAGTTCCTGCCGGATGCGGAATTGATCCTGAAGACAGCTTTTTCTGCCAAAGAACGGCTTGGAAGACATGAAGACTTTATCCTCTTTGAAATCGGCTGCCGCAGCTACACGGAACTAAACCTTCTGCCAACCATTTTTGAAAATCTGGCGAAAGAATATCCCCTTCTTCGCCCTTCCGTCCGTATCGTTCCTTTTCCTTCCCTGCTGGGACTGGTAGAAAATCAGAAAGTTCACGCGGCTTTTGCCGTAAAAGAAAAACAGAAAAAGTCCTCTTTAAATTTCAGGCAGCTTTATTCCGCTCCCGTTTCCTGTATCTGCACCCCGGATCATCCTCTGGCCCAATATGAAAGCCTTACGCAAAATATGCTTGAAGGCAGTATGGTGGTATGTTCCCCTCGCCAGATTTCCGGTCCTATCTTTGCCGTACAGAACAGGATTTTTTCCCATCTTTCCCCGGAGCAGCACTATTTTACAGAAAGTATAGAAAGTGTCTTTACTCTTGTAAAAGCAAAGCTTGGCTATACCCTGTACCCGGATGTTCCTCCTGCCAGAGAACCAGGACTTTGTTATATCCCCATAACCGATATGCCCAAGCTGCCCTTCGGGATCTATTACCGGCATGACAACGACCATCCTGTACTGAAACGTTTCTTAAAGCTATGCGCAGATAAAGCCCGGGCTGACGAAGAATAACTCTCCCTGATGCTGTATCCTTCTTTTCTGGCATCCGGCAAGCGGTTTCTTCTGCTGCGGTGTAAAACCTATTTATACTGAAAATATAAACAGCCTTCCTATCATAGTTGTACATTTCCTCAAACCATGCTAAGATAAGGCGCAGTACCCTTGCAGAAGAAAGGAAAAACATCATGCAGTATACGATCTTGATCATTGAAGATGAAACCGATATCAATCAGCTTCTAAACAACCTTTTAAGGGCAGAAGGATATCAGACCTTGCAGGCTTTTTCCGGCACAGAGGCAAAGCTTCTCCTAAAAAGCCAGTCTCCGGATCTTATCCTTCTGGATCTTATGCTTCCCGGGCTTTCAGGGGAAGAACTTTTATACGATTTGAGAGAGAATTTAAAACTGGATATCCCCGTGCTCATCCTTTCTGCCAAAAGCGCCCTAACAGACAAGGTATCCCTTTTAAAAAACGGAGCGGACGACTACATTACCAAACCCTTTGAGCCGGATGAAGTTTTAGCCAGAATACAGGCAGGCCTGCGGCGGGCGGGAAAAGAAAAAGCTGAGGAAAAACAGCTTATTTATAAAAATCTGATCCTGTTTCCCCAGGCAAGAAAGGCCCAGGCGGCAGGCAGGGATCTTTCCCTTACCGCCCATGAATACGACATCCTCACCCTTCTCGTCCAGAATCCCCAGAGGGTCTATTCCCGGGAACATTTGTATGAACTGATCTGGAAGGGAGGCTATTACGGAGAAAACAATACCGTCAACGTCCATGTGAGCAACCTGCGGAAAAAACTAAAAGACGCCGACCCCGATACGGAGTATATCCAAACCGTATATGGAATCGGTTTTAAGCTAAAAGAATAGGGAAAACTTTATGACTTCTTTAAAAGTTCTTTATGACTTCTTTAAAGCATGTCTGCTAGAATGTATCTCAAGTCATGAACCCTTGGCCGAGACATCTCAGACAACATTATAGTAAAAGACAAATAAATTTATCTTTTACTATAACCCTCCGGGAGGATGCGCACGATTTTTGATAGGAATATCTGCGTTTTACGCAGCAAAAATCGGCGCAGCAAACGTCATAATAAAAAGAATTATGACGTTTGCTATAATTTATAGAAGGAGAAAATAAATGACCGACTATGTCATAGAAACCAAAGCCCTTACTAAGTGCTACCATCTTGCAACCGCTCTGAAGCAGGTAAACATCCATGTTAAAAAAGGCAGTATTTACGGCCTCATTGGTGACAACGGAGCGGGAAAGACCACTCTTCTTAAGCTTTTGGCAGGGCACAGCTTTGCCACAGAAGGGGAGATTTATCTTTTCGGAAGGCATAAAGAAAATGAATTAAGAAATGCCCGCAGAAAAACAGGCTGTATGATCGAACATCCGGGATTCTTCCCCAATATGACTGTACAGCAGACCCTGGAATATTACCGTATCCAAAAAGGGATACCGGATAAAAATAAAATTCTGGAAATGCTGTCCCTCACAGAGCTTACAGAAAAGAGAAAAAGCAGATGCAAAAATCTTTCCCTGGGACAAAAGCAGCGTCTGGGGCTTGCCATTGCCCTTATGGGAGATCCCCAGCTCCTTATTCTGGATGAGCCGGTAAACGGCTTAGATCCCAGCGGCATCGTGTCTGTACGGAACCTTCTGCACCGGCTGAACCAGGAAAAAAATATAACCATCTTAATATCCAGTCATATCCTTTCTGAGCTGCAGCAGCTTGCCACCGCCTATGGATTTTTAAATAAGGGAACGCTTCTGGAAGAAATCTCTGCGGACAAACTGGCTGAAAAATGCTCCGACTATCTGGAAATCACTGTGACGGATATTGAGCGTTTTTCCGTTGTCCTGGAAAAATTTTTTCCGGAAGAAAATTTCACAGTTCTCCCGGAGAATACCCTGCGTATCTTTCATCCCCGAAAAGAGCCGGAAGCGTACAGCAGAGCAGCCTTTGAAAATCAGATCTTTGTCACAAAAATGAATCCTGTCCAGTCCTCATTAGAGGATTATTATATAGAGCTGAAAAGAAGGGGGACGCTGTGATGTTAAATTATGTAAAAAGTGAATTTTACCGTATCAGCCATATTATAAGCCTTTACCTGTTTGGAGGAATTGCGGCTGCTTTGATCCTAGTCCTGCACCTTGCCTTATATTTTATTGGGAACCAATACACCACTTCTTCCTTTTCCTATTCTAATCTGGTTGCCAATCCTATGATCTTCGGGTATGCCGGCGCCTTTTTAGCTGCTCTTATTTACGACGGGAACCGGAAAAACGGAAATTTAAAGAATACGGTTGCTTTTGGCATTTCCAGAACAAAAATATTCATAGGTCAATGCATCGTTTCCCTCGCTGCAGCTATAGTTCTTATGTGTGTACTGGTAGGATTCTGGATCTTATGCAGCACTATTTTCTTACCCCAGGAAGGCCCTGTGGTCATAAACGATCTGCTCTGGGAAATTCCCGCCTCTTTTTTTATTTCCGCTGCTTGTCTGATCTGCGGGATCGTATGCATTGAATTGTTTGAGAAAAGCTCCGTGGCCATCCTCGTCTGGCTTACTGTATGGTTCTTCCTTCCAAAGGCTGTTTTTCTTCTCAGCATACAATTTCCAGTTCTCTATGATATGGCCATGTGGATTCCGGAAAATTTTTTCAGCGCCTATCAGAGTCATATCAACACCAGGGAATGTATTACACTGTGGGAAACCTGGGAGGGAATGCTTAAGTGCATCTTATCCGGCATGATCGGGATCTTTGTTTTTTCCCTGTCCGGAATTACGCTGCTAAGAAAAAAAGAATTGTAATTTTAAATTTCAGGAGGGCAAAATGTTCATCCTTATTATCATTGTGGTCAGTGTCATTGGCATTTATTTTGCCTTTCGCTATTTCATCCTTTTATCTTCTCTAAGAAAAATACGGGAGGATTTAAAAGAAATCCAGAAAGATTTTTCACAAAATCAAATGCTGTTTTTACCCGCCCCAAACCAAGATTTAGGCGAATTGGTTTCCTCTATCAATGAATTCCTGGAAAAAATACAAAAGGAACGGAACCAATACGAAAAAAGAGAGCGGGAATTTCAAAAGCAGATTGAAAATATCAGCCATGACCTGCGCACGCCTCTTACAGTGATATTAGGGAATATAAAAATCATAAAAAAGAGCCGCACCTCCTCTTCTTTAAGCCCGGACGTAAAAGAAACTATAGAAATCATAGAAAACAAAGGGGAGTCCATGAAGAAACTGATCGGACAGTTTTATGACTATTCCCGTCTAAATTCTTCTGACTTTGTACTAAAAACCCGGCCTGCCGACGCCGCCCGTCTTCTTCGCGAGACATTAATGGGAAATTATCAGGTTTTGGCTCAGGCAAATATAGACGTACAGGCGGACATCCCGGATAAGCCTATATGGGTATTGGCAGATGACACGGCACTGGAACGGATTTATGAAAATCTTCTCCAGAATACAGGGCGGTATGCAGCCTCTTTTCTCCATATCGCCATAAAGCAGGCAGAGACTGATGTCTGCATTTCTTTTCAAAATGATACGGAACTTTTAACTGGAGAAGATCTCCCCCGCCTCTTTGACCGGTTTTATATGCAGGACACCGCCCGCAGCCAGGGCGGCACCGGGCTTGGGCTTACTGTGGCAAAACTTTTGGCAGAGCAGATGGGCGGGGAGCTGAAAGTCTTAAATCTCCCCCAAAAATCTGACGGTGCCAGACTTGCCATCTGCTTTGAACTGCATATGAATCCCTGCCACATGACGCCTTTGCAGCTATAGTTTTCTTTAAGACTCTCTGCCATAATGTACGGGCATCTTTTTATTCAGACTGATCGTACTTAATTATCTTGACACTCTGCAAAAACGGAAGAGAAATGCGATGCCGCTTTTATTTTTTATAAAGATGTCTTCCCGAAACGGATCACGTTCCAGCTTCCTTTACAGAGCGTTGTCGTCACCATGCCATCCTGTTGCACGGCAGTATCCTGACGGACAGGAAATACCTTTTCCCCTTCTGCACTGTTGCAGATTTTAAGGTCGCTGTTTTTTAACACAAGATGTTCTGTCTGCTGGTATCCCTGGAAGCTTCTGATATCCATTTCAAATGTCAGATCCTCTTCCAGGTTTCTGTTTACTGCAAAAACCGTAAGTTCTTCTTTTTCCTGGTTATACACCGCTACTGCTTCCACATCTGTAACTTCACCATGTCTGCTTGTGGTATGAACAGGCGATTTCAATACAGGGAGAAGAGCAGTTCCTCTTCCGTAACGGGATGCATGCAGGAAGGGATAATAAATCGTCTGTCTCCAGGCTTTTCCATTTTCTTCTGTCATAATCGGAGCAATCACATTTACAAGCTGTGCCAGGCAGGCTACCTTTACCCTGTCCGCATGTTTCAGCAGGGTGATCAGCATCAGCCCTACCAAAAGCGCATCCTCAAAATTATATCTGTCTTCCAGCAGATGCGGTGCCTTCTGCCAGGGGTGGTTATTCATGATATCGTCATCCTCTTCATTGGAATGGAACCATACATTCCACTCATCAAAGCTGATGTTAATATCCTTTTTCCCTCGTTTTTTCGCTTTCACATAATCACAGGTACTGATTACTGTTTTTATAAATCGGTCCATATCGTCAGACTGTGCCAGAAAATCTACGCTGTCATTTTCCTTATTGCCATAATACTGATGAAGGGAAATATAATCCACATAATCATACGTGTGTTCCAAAGTCACTGCCTCCCATTCCGGGAAGGTGGGCATATCAATATTAGAACTTCCACAGGATACCAGCTCAATAGAAGGATCAATAAGTTTCATGGCCTTTCCTGTCTCTGCTGCAAGGCGTCCGTACTCCTCCATGGTCTTGTGCCCGATCTGCCAAGGACCATCCATCTCATTTCCCAGGCACCAAAGCTTAATATCGTAAGGCTCCTTCATCCCATGGCTGATGCGCAAGTCACTATACTTAGAACCGGAGGGGTGATTGCAGTATTCCAAAAGATTACAGGCATCCTGAATTCCTCTCGTCCCCAGGTTTACTGCCATCATCACCTCTGAATTTACCATCTTCGCCCAGCGGGAAAATTCATGAAGTCCTACATGGTTTATCTCCATACTTTTCCACGCCAGTTCCAATCGGCGGGGACGGTTTTCCACAGGACCCACACTGTCTTCCCAGAAAAAATTCGATACAAAATTTCCTCCTGGATAACGAATCACAGGTACATCCAATTCTCTCACCAGATCCATTACGTCTTTGCGATAGCCATATTCATCCGCTGACGGATGTCCTGGCTGATAGATACCGCCGTAAACCGCCCGTCCCAAATGCTCAATAAAAGAGCCGTAAATCCTTTTGTCTACAGGTGCGATCACAAAATCTTTGTCGATGATCATTTTTGCTGTTTTCATTGTGTTGTCTACCTCCTGTTCGTCTGTCAAGCGGATATCCGCAATGCCCACAGGGCGCGATGTGCCTAAGGGGCCGCTATCCGCTCCTCTGTTTTTTCATTTATGTTCTATTATTTTTATTGTAGCAAGGCAGTGGCATGTTGGCTAGACTTATATGAAAAAAAACGGATTATTCTCCTAAATTACCTATGGATTTCCTGCTCATTATCCGACACAGACTACTTATTTTAAAACTTTCTTTTTCTGCAATATCCATTCCTTCCGTTAAAAAAATATTTTCTTTTTATTTTTCCTATTACATAATTTTTTTTGATCCTGTATAATATTGATAAGATCATCGGTATTTTAACATCCATAATACATAGATTGCCGTCCGTGAATATGTTCCCGCATCCTTAAAGCATCTCAAACCTTTCCATTTTTCAGAGAAAGGCGGTTGTTTTTGATGCTCTGCGCATCCTAAAATTATGCTTGTGTACATATACCTGCATGAACTTTTGATATCTGTCTAGTGCACTGATATAAAAAAGAAAAAAGGAGAAATTCTATGAAAGAAGAATACGAAATAGTTGCGGAAATCATAAATTCCTGCGCCGGCAGCAGCCGGCCTCAGCGCTTCTTTGAAGAAGCCGAATTGGAAGACACAGATATTTATGTAAAAGCTAAGCACGGCCGTGACTGGGATCAAGTCATAAAGACGGTCTTGCCTTCTGGGGAAATTGAATACAAGTTGGATAAGGGAAGTATTCAGTATAGATACGTGTTTACTAAATTCTAAGGTCCAGCCTTCTCATAAGCATTCCCCTCTTAGCATAGGCAGAATACCTGAAAATTTGAAAGCCCGTATAAAGGAAAGGCAAATACTTATATTTCTGCCCTCTTTCCTTTATACTGGCTTTCATTCCATCTTTTTATTTCATTTTGACGTGCTTCTTTCCACGATTAAGCAACTGAATCCAACTTATCTTCGTCTTTCTATAACCACCTGTTCCATCAGCTGATCCACCATCTCTCTCGCAGGCGGTTTTGTCCCCACTGTAGTAACTGCCCCAGCTGAACTTCCCATACACAGCCGGATTAAGTCCTCTTTATCCAGCTTTTTATCCCAGGCATAAGCCATGGCGGCTACCATTGCATCGCCAGCGCCAACTGTAGAATGGGCATTGACCGATAAGGGAAGCCCTTTGGCCTCATAATCTCCTAAAATAAAAAGCGCGCCTTTTTTCCCCATAGATATCACTACATCCTTTATTCCTTCTTTCTGAAGATTTCTGGCAATAGAAAGCAGTTCCTCTTCCGATGCCTGGCAGGAAAGGCCTGCGTATTGTCCGATTTCCCATTCATTTGGCTTGATCATATCCGGCCTAGCCTTTAGTCCGCTGCGGAACAAAGCTCCGTCTGCATCTAAAAGGACTTTAGCTCCTTTTGCGTGTACTCTTTCTATGATTCTGGCATAAATTTCTGTTTCAACAGTCCCCGGTACACTTCCGGCTAAGACAAAAAGGGTATCTGCACCAGCATAGGTGTCCAGTTTGCAAAGTAAATTTTCTATTTTCCGAGAAGATATAGATGGACCTTTTTCATTCAGCTCCGTAACCCTTCCATTTTTCTCATAAATCTTTGTATTGGTCCGGGTTTCTCCCTCC
>DWYZ01000173.1 GCA_019118425.1 Candidatus Blautia faecavium
CCTGGGGAAAGGCGATTCCCTCTTCTACCACTTCGTTCCATATTTCGATCATTTGTCCAATGTCGTCTTTTTTATATTCACGGATTATGATGTGATTGCCGTTCAAGTTTTTTCCCTCCTAGTTGTGATCCTGTAAAATAAAGCAATCAATTTATATTAACATATATTGCTGCAAAAAAATATAGGCAGTGTCCAAACTGAGAGCCTGAGCACCATAAAAAGTTACTGGTCACACGGTGAACAGTAACTGGTAATTTGGCATTTAAAGTTCGCTTCATTTTAGCCAAATTACCTGTTGAATCATGCTTTTGACCAGCAGTGTAAAGATTTCTACGATACAGCCGTGACCAAAGAAATAGATCTGTGTTAAAAGTTATATTAGTATAATGCGAAAAAATTTAGTTTGACCGCACATTTCACCGGCATAAATCGTTATATAATATGAACACAAAAAAAGCGCTTATTCTGTGTATTTTGGGAAGAAGGGAGGAAACCGTATGTCTGTGGATCTGGAGGAACATTATGACAAAATTTACCGGTACTGCTATATGCGTCTGCAGCATCCGCAGGCTGCGGAAGACGCGGCACAGGAGACTTTCCTTCGTTTTCTGGAAAACTATTCTTACCGGGAGATGGGGAAAAAGCTGGCATATTTGTATACCATAGCCAGGAATCTTTGTATAGATCAATATAGAAAAAAGCCGGAATATCCCTTAAAGGAGGATGGCAGGGACGGGGAGGAGGAGCGTGTTTTGGAGACTCTTGCCCTTAGACAGGCTCTTCTAAAGCTGGAAGAAGAGGAGAGGGAGCTGATTTTTTTAAGATATGTAAATGAAGTGGCGGTAAATGATATCGGGAAGATTTTCGGAATTTCCAGGTTTTCCGTGCGCAGAAGGATATTGGGGATCTTAAAGAAGCTGCGGGAATTTATGGAGTGATTGGGGGAATGAATGTGAAGAAAAAAATAAAAGAAGAATTAAAAAGTATTTACGAAGCACCCAAACCCACAGGGAAGGAAGAGTTTCTGGCATCTCTGGAACAGCCCCAGACTACCTTAGGGGAGTTTTTGCTCCTGCAATGCAGATATATGCGTAAATGGAATTTTATTTTAGCAGCGGCCATCTTCTTTTTTGCTGTATGGATGACGGAAAAAATGGACAGGGAGAGCCTTTGGAGCGTGTCGGCGGCAGTGCCGTTTCTGGCCATGTCTATGGTGACGGAGGGAGGACGTTCCTTAAGGTACGGGATGGATGAGCTGGAAATGGCAGCGCGGTTTTCTCTTAAAACCATTGTAACGGCAAAGATCGGGATATTGGGAATCAGCAACCTGCTTCTTTTAGGGGCAGTTTTTCCTCTGGCGTGTCTGAAAAAAGAAAATGTATTTTTATATACCGGGGTCTATATCCTTATTCCCTATTTGCTCTCCGCCTTTTTAAACCTGTTTATCCTGCGCAGGAGTAAAAGAGAAGAAAGCTTTTATCTGTGTATTGGAATAACCGTTGTGTTAAGCGGGGTTTTTGTGATCTTTCAGGCTTTGCAGGTTTCTGTAGAAATCCTGGCGGAACAGGGAAAGTGGATCGTGCTCATGGGAATTTTTGCCTGGTTCGCGGGAAGGGAACTTTGGAAAATAGTGAATCAATCGGAGGAATATAAATGGAGCTTATAATTGACAGACTGACGAAACAGTATAAAAACAAAATAGCAGTGGACCGGTTTTCCATGAAGCTTACTCCCGGGGTCTATGGACTCTTAGGGGCGAACGGGGCAGGGAAGACTACCTTGATGAGGATGCTGTGCGGTATTTTAAAACCCACAGGAGGAACCGTGACCTTTGACGGAATGGATGTCTCCACAGAAGAATACAGAAGGATACTTGGGTATCTGCCTCAGGATTTCGGGTATTATCCGAACTTTACCGGAAAAGATTTCGTTATGTACATGGCGATCCTTAAAGGAATGGATAAAAAGCAGGCGAAAAAAAGAAGCGAGGAACTGCTGCATATCGTGGGCCTTGGGGAAATGAAGGATAAAAAAATAAAAACTTATTCCGGCGGTATGAAGCAGCGCCTTGGGATCGCCCAGGCTCTTTTAAACCGTCCGAAGCTTATTGTGCTGGATGAGCCTACGGCCGGGCTGGACCCGAAAGAAAGAGTGCGTTTCAGGGATCTGATCGCATCGCTTGGGGAAAAAAATATTGTGATCCTTTCTACCCATATTGTTTCAGATGTGGAGCAGATCGCGGACAAGATCCTGCTCATGAAGGACGGACAGTTGATCTTTTGCGGCAAGAAGGAAGAGATCCATGAAGGCTTAGAGGAATTCTATCTGGAACAGTTCCAGGAAGACGCAGAAAGGGGAGGAAGACATGAATAATTTCTGGTTAATGGTGACGTTTGAATATAAAAAGCTGATGAAAAGAAAAATTACGTGGATCACTTTGGCGCTTCTTTTGGGTCTGATGGTGTTTTCGGCATGTACGCCCATTATAGGAGATTATTTCATAAATGGAGAACGGGTGGATTCCAATTATAATATGCTGAAAACAGACATTGCCTATGCAAAAGAAATCTCCGGAAGGAAGATAGATGACGGCCTTTTAAGAGAAGCCGGGGAAGCTTATGCAAAGGTGCCTGATGTACCCTTATACATTGCCACAGAGGAGTACCAGGCATATGCAAGACCTTACAGTGAAATTTTTAACTGGGTGAGAAGGGCAAGGCTTACTACCGGGACAGAAACCGTAAAAGACCTGCAGGATGTAACAGAAGACAGGCTTTACAAAGAAAGAGAAGAGGCAATGTTAAGACTATGGGAGGCAGATGGATTTTCTAAGGAGGAGATAAACTATTTAAAAGCCCAGGATGATAAGGTGGAAAAACCCATGGTATTTGCTTATAACGAAACCTATGACCAGGTTTCCAGCCTGATGTATACTTTGGGTATTATGCAGACTCTTTTGATCGCTGTTTGTATACCGGGAATATTCTCCGAAGAGCATGTAAAAAAGACCAGCCCATTGCTTTTAACTACAGCATATGGAAAAAGAAAGCTGTATCTGGCAAAGTTATTTACCGCAGTAACCTTTTCTCTGGGGACGAATTTGCTCTTATGCGCTGCCATTATTCTGCCCAATTTGCTTATTTTCGGAGGAGAAGGGTTTTCGTCTCAGATACAGACATTAAATCCCCTTTTGCCATGGGATCTTACGGCGGGTCAGGCAGTATTGATCCTCATAGGGATCACCCTGGCATCTTCTCTGCTTTTCTGCGGACTGGCCTGTGTCCTGGGAGAGAAATTTAGAAGCAGCATACCTGCCATGTCAGTGCTGGTAGGAATTCTTCTTGCCGGGATTCTGTTTAATATTCCGGATGAATATCCCCTTGCCGCGCAGATATGGGACTGTCTTCCTGTTAATATGGCAGCCATATGGGGCGCTTTCAGTGAAAATCTGATTTCTCTTTTTGGCAGGTATTTTACTTCATGGCAGATAGTTCCGGTGATTTATGTGTTCCTGGCTGTTCTGCTGGGAATCCTTGGAGGGAGGGTGTATACAAAGACAAATAAGAATTAATGTTTGCAGCCCGACAGAGTATCGGGCTGTTAGGGGCAAGCAGTGAAGCGCGCTTTTTATGCAGCAGGCCCTTTAAGTTCAGCGGAGGATTTTTCCGTCTTTAATGGCGTTCATCCATTTCAGCACATGTTTCTGGAAGAGAAGGATATCCGGGCTGATGTCGTGATCTTTTCTTGTGAGCATGTAAGTGGACCAGCGGTAGCAGCCGTCTGAAAAGGGGATTAAAACCATGCTGTCATCCCCCATATCGTCAAAGACAAAATCTACCACAACGGATATACCCCGGTTTTTCTTTACCATTTTATGACACAGGCTGAAACCGCTTGTCTCGAAGACGATGTTTGGAGTGAATCCTGCTTCCTGACAGCGTTTTATAATGAGATGGTGGATATAAAATTCGCTGCTTTCCAGGTAAAGGGGTTCGTCTTTTAAATCCTGGATAGTCACAGAAGTACGTGTGCTTAAAGGATGCTGCTTGTTTACAAGAAGTTTTATTTCGAAGCTTTCCAGTAAAGTGGCATGAACATCGGAAAAGTCAGAAGGGCCAATGGTAAAAGCGACATTGCCCTCGTTTTTGCCAAAAAGGCGCTCTACCTGTTTGTCCGGGTATTCTCTGTAATGAAGGGTGATTTCCGGGTGTTCCTTTTTAAAAGCAGAGATACATTCCGGAGTTACCAGGCGCAGGATGCCGTAAGCAGAAAGAAGATCGATTTCTCTGTTCTGGCGCTGATTGATCTTCTGGATGTCTTTGTAAATGTCGTAGTAGGAATTCAGAATCTGCGGCAGATGTTCATAGAGGTATTTTCCGGTTTCCGTGAGTGTGATGCCGGAAGTAGTCCGGTTCAGCAGCTTTGTTTGGAACTCAAATTCCAGGTTTTTTATGGTTTTGCTTAATCCCTGGGGCGTGATGTAAAGATGCCGCGCCGCTTTTGTAATGCTGTGTTCCTGACAGGTTACATAGAAACATTCCAGATCTTTTATCGTCATAAGGATCCCTCTTTTGAAAAAAATAGTTGGCGGGCATCAGCCATTTATTCCCGCGAGCAACGAGCCAAACGGACAGGCTTGCGTGTCCATTTGGCGACTGCCGCGAGGGTCAAATACCCCGTGGCTTGCTGCGGGGTGTTTGACTGATGGGCAATGCCCGGGAAGTGTGGTACGTTAATATCGAATTCACTTATTATTTAAATAATACCAAAAAAGGAGAACGTTGTCACCCGCGGCGTTCTCCTTTTTTTAGTTGGTTTTATGACATAAGGATATTAGTAATGAGGTGGTATTTGTTAAAAAAACGTTGAAATAAAGTACAGAATATTTTACATATTGCATATTTACGCCAGAAAACTTTACCAAACTTTCATTTGAATTTTTCGAAAATACGATAGTTATAGGAATAAAAATTCTTTACAGTATCTTTTGTGATGAAAAATAAGACAACAAAGAGTGCCATGTAAAATAGGCAGCTAAAGGAGGACAAAATGAAGAAACGTTTAGCAAAAGTAACTGGCGTAGTTTTGGCAGCAGGGATCATGGTATTGTCCCAAAGCGGAGCGTTTGCGACTACGGTTATGGCAGAAGACACAACAGAAGCAGCGGGAGGATATACGGGAGATCCTATTACCATTAACTTCTGGCACACACGTGGCTCAGGCTCTAATTATGAGGTGATCCAGCATGAAGTGGAAACCTTTAACGAGACGATCGGAAAAGAAAAAGGGATCACAGTAGAAGAGACTTACATTGGCGACTACAACCAGATGCTTTCCCAGACACAACTGGCCATTCAATCCGGCGATTCTCCTCAGGTGGTTGTTTCCGGAAATACCTTTGTAAATTATCTGCTGGAGGACGGCGTTCTCGCAGATATGGCACCGCTGGCAGAAGAGACAGGATGGGACCGTAATAATCTTCTTGATCCTTTTCAGGAAATAAACGGAAATACAGACGGCACTCTTTATACGATTCCTTATATCCGTTCCACGCCGCTGTTTTACTATAATAAGACAATGGCAGACGCAAAAGGACTGACAGAGCCCACAACAATACAGGAAATGGAAGAATTCTGTAAAGCTTTGTATGAGGAGGATTCTGTAGCTGGCCTTTGCATTGGAAATGACTTCGGTTATCTGCAGGCATGCCATCTCTATCAGCTTGGTTCTGCCTTTGTATCAGAAGATGGAACTTCCTGTCCGGCTTTAGAAGATGGGACAATGCTCCAGGTACTCAGTGACTGGAGACGCTGGGTAGATGAAGGATGGTGCGAGCCTTTTGACGCTACAGATGCAGGTACCGTTATGACCGAAGAGTTTACGCAGCAGAAATTGGCATGTATGATCACCAGCTCCGGATCCCTGTCTCAGCTGATGGAAAATGCACAGAACGCAGGATTTGAATTAGGCGCGTGCCAGTATCCTACCTATGATGAAAACAATCGTACAGCTATGATAGGCGGAGGAAATGTCTGCATTATATCTGAAGGAAACAGCGAGGATCAGATCATGGCTTCCTGGGAATTCGTACAGTTCTTAATGAGCGATGAAGAAGTTACCTACAATACAGAAATGACAGGCTACGTACCAGTAACGAAATCTGTTGCCACCTATGCAGGAATGGAAGATTTCTGGAATGAAAATCCGCTGTATAAGGTAGCTTATGATCAGGTACAGACCGGACACTGCCAGGAACAGCCCTACAGTCCGCATCTTCAGGATCTGACACAGGCATGCTGGGATGCAGTTTCACTTCTGATTGCTGACCAGAGCATTGACGCGGAACAGGCTGTGGAACAGATTCAGACACAGAGCGAAAGCTTCTTTAGCTGATGTTGGAAGTAAAGGGATTGTAGAATATGGCAGAAATAAAATTAAATCATGTAACAAAGATTTTTAACCGGGTTAAGGTCATTGACGGCCTTGACCTGGTTATTCCAGACGGAAAGTTCACTGTTCTTGTGGGACCTTCCGGGTGCGGCAAGACTACGGTGCTGCGCATGATAGCCGGGATTGGGCCGGCAAGCTCAGGACAGGTGCTCATGGATGGAAAGGATATCACAGATCTGGCTCCGGGTAAGAGGGATATTGCCATGGTATTTCAGAATTATGCCATTTACCCTACGATGACAGTGCGGGATAATATTGAATTCGGCCTGAAGAATAGAAAAGTACCGAAAGAAGAACGTGAGAAGAGGATCTCTCAGGTGACGAAGATGGTGGGCTTATGGGAAATGCTTGACCGTAAGCCCTCTACCCTTTCAGGAGGACAGCGCCAGAGGATCGCTCTGGCAAGGGCCATGGTTAAAAATCCAAAGGTTTTCCTGATGGACGAGCCTCTTTCTAATCTGGACGCGAAACTGCGGAATTCCATGCGTTCCGAACTGATCGAAATGCATAAAAAACTTCAGGCGACCTTCGTATATGTTACCCATGACCAGGTGGAAGCGATGGCCATGGCAGATCGGATTGTTTTATTAAATAAAGGCAGGATCATGCAGCAAGGTTCCCCCAGAGAACTTTATAATGATCCGGAAAATACGTTTACCGCTCAATTTATGGGAACTCCGCCTATGAACATACTGAGATACGGAGATATACAGTTAGGCTTCCGCCCCGAAAGGGTGGTTCTTACCCGGGAAAAACCGGCAGTCTGTGCCTATGCGCGAAAGGCCAGAACCATAACCTGCGAGATGCTGGGAAGTGAAACTGTATATAAGGTAGAAGCAGATGGAAGAGAACTTATGGTGAAGACCAGAGACTATGAGTTTGACGCAGGCGAGGAGTGCTGGCTGTCTGTACCGGAGAATCACTTGTTGTTCTTTGATGAAAAGGGAGACCGTATCCGGCCGAAAAATTTGGAAGAAAACACAAAATATATTAGAAAGATCCGAGGTGAGAATCATGGCTGAATATGAACGGGAAGAATTTGCCCGTATGCCGCTGAAGAAAAAACTGGGAAACTGGGCTGTGTCATGGGCTATGATCCTGCCGGCTATGATTTTTCTTGTAATCTTTACCATTTATCCAATGTTTAATATTATCCGCCTGAGCCTGTTTCGGGGAAATGCCCTGAATCCTGTTAAGGAATTTGTAGGACTGGATAATTATAAGGAAATCTTTTTTATAAAAACAGATTTTCTTACTGCGTTAAAAAACACAGGGTATTATACCATTGTGACCCTGGTAGTGCTGATTACAGCGGCACTTTTATTTGCCTTATGGATGCAGAAGGACAGAAAGATCAATAATGTGGCCCAGGTTATGTTTTTTACCCCTCATTTGGTGGCGACGATTTCCTGCGCCTTCATCTGGACCTGGCTTTATAATAAAAATGATTACGGCTTATTTAACACAATACTGGAATTTTTCAATCTTCCGGCCCAAAACTGGCTGAGTGATTCTGATCTTGCCATGAACGGAATCATTGTAATGAATGTATGGAAATCTATAGGATACTATGCATTGATCATACTTGCATCGTTAAAGACGATTCCGGCGGAGATCAACGAAGCGGCAATGCTGGACCAGGCCAGAGGCACCAGGAAATTCTTTAAGATTACCCTGCCTATGCTGTCGCCCCAGTTATTCTTTATTTTGATCACCATTACTACCGGTACATTTAAAGTGTTTGATTCCATACGGATCATGACAAATGGAGGGCCGGGAGATACCACAAAGGTAATCAGCATGTATATTTATGATTATGCTTTCCAGAGGAATAATACATTGGGAATTGCGTCCGCGGCGGGTGTAGTCCTTATGGGAATCCTGATGATAGTTACGATTATATACTTTGTCTTCCTGGAAAAGAGAGTTCATTATCAGTAAGAGGCACAGACAGAGAAAGGAAGTACAGGATAAGCAGATGATGAAAAGAAGACTGAAAAGATATCTTCCTCAGTTGCCGGGGGATATCCTTAAAATAATTGTGATGGTCATTTTTGCCTTTCCCTTTTATTGGATGGTCATCACATCATTTAAACCATATTTTGAGACGATCCAGATTCCGCCTACACTTTGGCCCCATGACTTTACTCTGGACAATTTAAAAGAGATTTTTACCGGCGCCAATAATATTCTGCAGTATGCGTTTAATTCCATTGTGGTCACAGTGTCTGTAGTAGTGATCCAGGCCCTTGTTATGATCCCTGCCGCCTACGCTTTTGCCACAAGAGAATTTCCTTTAAAAAAGCTTATGTTCGGGATGGTTCTGATCGCTTTTATGATTCCTGAACAGATTACTTATATCAGCGTATATCTTATGTTTTCCAAGGCGCAGATGATCGATTCTTTATGGCCGCAGATCCTTCCCTTTGGAGCCAATGCCTTTGGTATTTTTATGCTTAGGCAGAGCTTTAAACAAGTGAACGGAGAACTTTTTGAAGCCGCAAGGATGGATAATGCAGGGGAGTGGAAGATCATGATGAAGGTAGCCCTTCCCATATGCCGTCCCACATTGATCGCCACAATGATGCTGTCGGTGATCAGTATCTGGAATTCTTATTTCTGGCCTTTGGTCATGACAAATGATGATAAATTCCGTCCCCTGACCCTTTATGTAGAAAAGCTGAAGCAGGATGTGGAACAGGGACTTCAGTGGAACATGATCATGGCGGGAAATATGATCCTGGTAGTGCCTATCATAATTATTTATTGTTTTGGCAGTAAGCAGATCATTAAAGCGTTTACCTACAATGGAGTGAAATAATACATATGAGCAGACATGTGATCGTAATATCAGAAGATGCATTAGTTTACGAAGATACCAAGGTGTTAAAACAGCTGCCTGTCTTTAAATCCATCTGGAAACAGGCGGCAAGGGTAAAAAGAGTGAGGAGCATTTACCCTTCTGTAACTTATCCCTGCCATACCACTATGATGACGGGGTGTTATCCGGACCGGCACGGGATCATTAACAATGAGCTGAGCAATGTGACAGAGCTGGCTTCTGACTGGAATTGGTTTTATGATAAGGTAAAGGTTCCTTCTTTATTTGATTTGGCAAAGAAAAACGGTCTTGTTACAGGAGCTGTTTTCTGGCCGGTAACTGGAAATTGTCCCTCTGTGGATTATCTGATCAATGAATATTGGCCCCAGAAGGAAGGGGAGACCACAGAAGAGTGTTTTGCCTTGTCCGGCAGCAGTCCTGAGGTAATCCGCTCCTGTATAGAGCCTAATGTGTGGATGCAGAAGCACCGGATTCATCCATACTGCGATGAATTTGTTTCCGCCTGTGCAGCCAGCATGCTTCGGAAATATAAACCAAATTTATTGATGATCCATACGGCGAATATTGACGGATACAGACATGAGTCCGGAGTATTCAGCCCCAAGGTAACGCACGGGCTTCATGAGATTGATAACTGGCTTGGATGGATCATAAAAGCGGCGCAGGATGCAGGTATTTATGAGGATACGGACTTTTTTATCGTAAGCGACCATGGACAGATTAATATTAACCGTGTGGTTTGCCCTAATGTGCTGTTTGCCAGGAGGGGGCTGATACAGGTGGATGAAAAGGGCCAGGTGCGGGATTATACGGCGATGGTTAAGTCTTCCGGCGCCTCCGGACAGGTGTTTCTTAAAGATTCTTCCGATCAGAAGGCATATAATAAGACTTATGAACTTTTAAAAGAGATGTGTGAAGAAGGGATTTATGGGATCAGCCGGGTTTATACGGCAGAAGAGGTGAAGGAAGAAGAGCATCTGGCTGGAGATTTTTCTTTTGTCATTGAGACAGACGGCTATACCTCCTTCGGAGGAGACTGGAAGGGGCCTTTGGTGCGGGGATTTGATACTTCGGATTACCGGTTCGGTCATGCGACCCATGGACATCATCCGGATAAAGGACCCTCCCCGACCATGATCGCTTTTGGTCCGTCTATAAAAAGCGGCGTGGTTATGGACAGGTGCAGCCTGGCGGACGAGGCGCCTACCTTTGCGGCAGCATTGGGACTAAAAATGGAAAATACAGACGGCAGGGTGCTGAAAGAAATATTTAAGACAGAATAGGAGAAGGCATGAAAAAAGGTGTGATTTTTGATCTTGACGGAACTTTATGGGATGCCTGCGAAGCCATTGCAGATTCCTGGAATGAATATCTTACGAAGGTGAGAACTGACCTAAAGGAGTTTCACCTAAGTGTAAACGAAGGGGATGTAAGGCGTCTGTGCGGAAGGACAATGGATGTTTTCGGGGATGAACTGTTTCCACAGATTCCGGATGAAAAAGTGCGGAGAAAATTAGGAGAAGAATGCTGTGCCTATGAGGTGGAGTATCTGAAGCACTCCGGAGGAAGGATATATCCGGGAGTACAGGAGACTTTAGAAAGGCTGCGGGAGAAGTATTCCCTTTATATTGTCAGCAACTGCCAGGTGGGGTATATAAAGGATTTCCTCACCTGGAGCCATACGGAAGATTTGTTTGAGGATACGGAAGATTATGGCACCACCTTAAAGGCAAAGGATGAAAATATCCGGATGGTGATAGCACGCAATAAGATTGACCAGGCGGTATATGTAGGAGATACGGTCATGGATCATAAAAGCGCGGCCAAGGCGGGAGTGCCTTTTATTCACTGCCGTTTTGGTTTCGGCAGGGTGGAAGGCGTCCCAGGAGTGGATACTTTTTTTCAACTGCCGGAAGTGATCGCATCTATATTAGAGTGAATTCTGTTGGGATATGAAAGCAGAGGATTCAGGAAGAGGAACCGGTCTGAACTATAGTTCAGATACGGTTCTTTTTTTAGGTAGAATACCTCTTTTTTAAGGATTAAAAAAAATTTTGGGTTTATGCAATAAAATGGCCTTTTCAAGCATTATATAAGTGAAAGGAAAATATTAGAAATCACAGCGGCTAAAAGAGCTGGCTGTGGTAGGAGCTGACAAGGCACTTTTTGATGAAAGGAGAAGGTTTTATGAAGAAGAAAAAGTTAATGGGAATGGTGCTTGCAGGCGTTTTAGGTATGAGCATGAATTATCCTGTATTTGGTGCACAGATTCCAGAAGGCGCGGAACAGGAAATCCTGACGGAAGAGACCGGCGGGGAGGTGGAAGTATATTCTGAAAGCTCCGGAAATGAAACGCTTAGTGGAACCGGAGAAGGGGAAACGGAGCCAGATGCCGGACTTACCCAGGAGGAAAATCAGGATAAGCCGGATGAAGAACCTCAGGAAGAGGCGCTGGCTTCTTTCGGAGATGGCACGAAGGAGCAGACAGAGTTGTTCTCGTCAGGCGAAGGAGGGACGGAAGAGACTTTCTCCTCAGGGGAAGATACAGAAAATGAAGGAACAGAAGGTCTGGAATATGAGTATATGGAGGAAACAGACAGCTATCGGGTAGTAAAAGGTGTGGATAAAGAACAAATAAAGATTCCCGGGACTTATCAGGGAAAGCCTGTGACGGAGATCGGGGAGGCTGCGTTTGCAGGATATACCAATGTGGTGTCTGTAAGTGCATTTACGGGTTTGAAGATAGGCACTATCCGGGAACGGGCTTTTGAGAATTGTGCGAATTTGCGGAGTGTCGCTGTTGGGACTGGGGTGACTATAGAAAGCAATGCTTTTCGCGGGTGCCATAAGCTGGCGGATTTGTACGCGGAACAGAAAGAAGGGGCGACGATAGCCTATGATGCCTTTGATCCGGATTCGAAGGTTCTGGTGTCCGGCATTGTTCCGCCAAGCGGCAGTGATTTCCCTTATCCATTTCTAAGTGTCAGCTGGGAAGATGGTCTGCTGTTTTATGAGGATGGAGCAACGCTGCTTGAGGGCAGTTATGAAGGCATGACGGCTGGCTCAGGAGACTGGGGAAGTCTCGATACGGCGATCATTGACTATTCTGGGGAAAAAGAAGTAGTAGATTTGACGGAGGACGGACTAAAGGGATGTTCGATAATCGGAAGAAAGGCATTTTATGGATGCAGTGAGATAAAAACAGTGATCGTTTCAGATGCTACAAAGCTGATAGACATAAAAGCTTTTGCAGAATGTACAAATCTGGAAAAAATCTATATTCCTGCAGATGTGCAGGTGATAGCGGAGGACACATTTGATAATTGTCCTAATGTGGTTTTGTATGTGGAAGAAGGCTCTTACGCACAGGAATATGCCAGAGCACACAATTTGCCGTTTGTCAGTGAGGCTTTCGCACCGGAGATAAAGAAAGTAACGGTTTATAAAAATATGATCACAGTAGAATTCAGTCCTTTTAAAGGAGATGCCTATTACTGTGTTTTAGGTACGGAAAATAAGAACGGCGTGCCTGTCCGTTCCGGAAAGAACGGAAGGATCGCCATCGGTCAGACTGGAAATAAGGTGGTATTCCGAAACGTAAACAAAGGAACTTATTATATCGGAGCAAGGGCATTGAGCGTTGCGGGAAATAAGAAAAATTACAGTGAATGGTCTGATGTAATACAGGCAACGGTAAAGGTGGACACACCGGCACGTCCATCCATCCGTTCTGTGACACAATCGGGGAGAAATCTTCGCGTAACTGTGAATGTTCCTAAAGGGGCGGACGAATATTCTGTTGTACTCGCCAAGGGAACGAAAAAAAATGACAGTTCTACAGCAGCGGTGCCCGTACCGGCGAAGGAGGTCACGTCAGTATGGGATAAGGCTGATAACACGACAGTTGTATTGAAGAAGGTTCAGCCGGGAAGTTATTATTTGGGAGTACGGGCGTATAAAAAGGATAATTATAGGAGAGTATATAGTCAATGGTCGCCTTTAAAGAAAATTACAGTGAAATGAAATAAAACCAGCCCATAGAATAACCAGCAGAGCGTATATAAAAACCAAAGAACCGGGAAGATTTCAAGAGGATATTCCCGGTTCTTTGGTCTTTATGGGAAAGGATTATTCCTTAATAATTTTCTGATACAAAAATCCCGCCTCCAGCACTTTCACAGCATAAAAATCTGCTTTTTCATATAATAGAAATTCCCTTCGCGTTATGGCATCAATAAAAAGTTGACATACAGAAAACAACAGTTGATAGGTAAACGTCCCATATATTGTTACAATTATAACAAGAGGAGATGTCTTAAAAAGACGCAGGTTAAGCTCTAAAAATGCGGAGGAAAAGAATATGAGTGAATTTCAGTTGACTTCAGTGGACGAATTTGAAGCTGCCACAGAGCGGCTTCTGGAAACGGGGAAGAAGGTAGGCGCGGATTCCTGGCAGATGCGTGTAAAAAACCAGACACCTCACTGTAAGTTTGGGGAAAAAGGAATCTGCTGCCGGATCTGTTCTATGGGACCCTGCCGTATTACCCCGAAAGCGCCAAGGGGAATCTGCGGGTGTGATGCCCATGGTATCGCAGGAAGAAATTTTTTAAGATTTACAGCAGGCGGAGCGGCTACTCATTCGGATCATGGAAGGGAAATCTGTCATACCCTAACACACGTAGCGCCGGATGGAAACTATAAGGTAAAAGATCCGGAAAAACTGCTGCGTATCGCAGAAGAATGGGGCGTGGAGACAGAAGGAAGAGATATTTACGATCTGGCTCATGAGATGGCTGAGCTTGCTCTTTTAGAGTATGGAAAGCCCCATGGCGTTCAGAGATGGCTGAAACGCGCGCCCGAACACACCCAGAAAATTTGGAGAGATGCGGAAATCGAACCAAGGGCAATTGACCGTGAAGTGGCTACTGCCATGCATATGACCCATATGGGAAATTCCAGCAAAGCAGAGGCGCTTGTGCGCCAGTCCCTGCGTTCCGGTATGTCGGACGGCTGGGGCGGCTCTATGGCGGGAACAGAGTTTTCTGATGTAATGTTCGGAACACCGAGACCTGTGGACACAGAGGCAAACCTTGGGGTTATGAAAGAAGATGAAGTAAATATTATCGTACATGGCCATGATCCAAGTTTGTCTGAGATGATCTGTGATTACGCGGAAGACCCGGAGATGCTGGAACTGGCAAAATCCGTAGGAGCAAAAGGAATCAATGTTGCAGGCGTCTGCTGTACGTCAAACGAAGTTGCCATGCGAAGAGGTATCCCTATGGCAGGAAATTTCCTTCAGCAGGAAAATGTGGTTCTGACCGGAGCCTGTGAAGCCATTGTGGTAGACGTACAGTGTATTTTTCCTGCACTTGGACCATTAAGCAAATGTTTCCACACGAAATTTATCACCACTTCTCCCATCGCGCAAATGCCGGATTCAGAATTTATCCGTTTCGATGCAGATAATGCAGGAGAAAATGCAAAAAATATCGTAAGAACAGCAGTAGAAAATTTTGTGAACCGTAAAAAAGAACTGGTACATATTCCACAGTTAAAGCAAAAAGCCACAGTGGGATACTCTGTGGAGGCGATTGTAAAAACATTGGACGGAGTGACCAACTCACAGGTAGACGTTACCGGCACGACAAAACCTTTGATCGAATGTATTACCTCAGGCGTCATCCGAGGGGCAGTTGCCATGGTTGGCTGCAATAACCCGCGTGTACGTCCGGACTCCGCGCACATTGAGCTCATGAAAAAGATGATCAAAAACGACATCATCGTGATCTTATCCGGCTGTTCCGCCCAGGCAGCGGCAAGGGCAGGCCTGATGGACAAAGAGGCAAAGAATTTATGCGGCGCAGGCTTAAAGAGGGTCTGTGAACTTGCAGATATCCCTCCTGTACTTCATATGGGCTCCTGTGTGGATATCAGCCGTATGGTAGTGCTGGCTTCAAAGCTTTCCAAGGATTCGGGATTGAATATTTCCCAGCTTCCCATCGTAGGATGCGCGCCGGAATGGATGTCGGAAAAGGCAGTATCTATCGGCAACTACGTGGTAGCAACAGGAATCGATACTTTCCTGGGCGTAGAGCCTCAGGTGACAGGTTCTGACCAGATGGTATGGTGGCTGACAGAAGGCATCCGTGACTGGGTGGAAGCTGCCTATACAGTGGAAACAGATATCGAGAAACTGGGAGACGCAATGATCGCAAGAATCGAAGAAAAACGTGCGGCACTGGGAATTTAAGGAGGATACGGCTGTGACATTATTTGATAGAGTTTTTAGTGGAAATGACGCTGTTTACGGGCTGACACAGCAGGCTGTAGAAAATGCGGCAGGACAGTATGGAGAGGAGAAGGCGGTCAGCCTTCCGGATACTGCATATGGACTTCCTTGTTATTATGCTGTGACAGGGACAAAAATAACAAATTTAAAAGAAATGAAAGAGGCGCTTCCGGTTATCGCCAGTTTAATGACAAGAGAACCCCGCTTAAACGATGCATTTATGTCCGGAGTAGCTACGGCCCTTTGTGCGGAATTTTTAGAAGCATTAAAGTATGTGGATGGGGCACAGCCTTATGAACAGCCTCTGTATGGACATCTGCCGGATGCAGCAATCCGTGAGCTTGGAGTGCCGCTGGTAACAGGGGACATTCCCGGTGTGGCTGTTTTGATTGGAAAAGCTCCTGAGACAGAGGATGCGGTGAATCTGGTCAAGTCTTATCAGGCCCAGGGAATTCTGGTGACTTTGGTGGGAGAGATTTGCGATCAGGTAGAACAGGCTGGAATGAATACCGGGGCAAATGTCCGTGTCATTCCTCTGGGAAAAGAGATCACTGCTGTGATCCATGCGGTCTCCGTAGCTTTAAGGGCCGCCCTGATCTTTGGAAATATTACGCCGGGAGACGCAGAAGGACTGATGAAGTATACTTTTGAACGTGTTCCTGCCTTTGTAAATGCTTTTGCTCCTCTTGATGATGTGACTGTCTCCTGCGGAGCCGGGGCTATTGCCTTAGGATTCCCGGTGATCACAAACGAAACGGAAAATATTTTCCGCGTTCCAAAAAGCCTGATCGTACAGGCGGATGTAAATAAGTTTAACACTACCTCCCTTGAAGCGAGAAACATTAAAATAAAAATTACCAAGATCGATATTCCGGTTGCCTTTGCCTCTGCTTTTGAAGGGGAGATTATAAGACGTAAGGATATGCAGGTGGAGTTCGACGGTTCCCGTGTGGACTGTGCAGAGCTGGTGCAGACTGCGGATGCCTCTGAGATAGAGGATCATAAAATTACCATTATAGGCCCGGATGTAGATGAAATGGAAGAGGGCAGCAAAAACAGTATTGCCTATGTGGTAAAAGTGGCTGGAAAGTCTATGCAGGCAGATTTTGAGCCAGTTATAGAGCGTAAATTCCATAACTATATTAACTGCATTGAGGGCGTGTACCATACAGGACAAAGAGATATGCAGCGTATCCGTATTGGAAAAGCGGCTTTTCAGGCGGGATTCCGTTTGAAACACATTGGAGAAGTTCTTTATGCTTCTGTGAAAAATGAGTTTGAGGCAGTTGTGGATAAATGTGAAGTGACTATTTATACGGATCCGGCGGAATGTACCAGGATCCGCCATGAGGTAGCTGTTCCCACCTTTAACAAAAGGGATGACAGGCTGCGGACTTTGACGGATGAGGCTGTGGATGTGTATTATAGCTGTATCTTATGTCAGGCATTTTCTCCAAGCCATGTATGTGTGGTTACACCGGAAAGACTGGGCCTTTGCGGGGCTGTCTCCTGGCTGGACGCTAAGGCGACCAACGAACTGGATCCAAATGGTCCCTGTCAGGTGATTACGAAAGAACGGATCCTGGATGAACGGATCGGAGAATACGAGGATGTAAACGAGGCAGTTCGTAAGCTTTCCCAGGGAGCCCTGGAAGACGTCTCTTTATATTCCATTATGGAAAAGCCGATGACTTCCTGCGGATGCTTTGAGTGTATCTGCGGCATTGAGCCTTTCTCTAACGGCGTATGTATTGCAAATAGAGAGTACGCAGGCATGACTCCTCTTGGAATGACCTTTCCGGAACTTGCTTCTATGACAGGCGGCGGTGTGCAGACACCTGGATTTATGGGACATGGAAAACACTTTATTTCTTCTAAGAAATTTATGAAAGCAGAGGGCGGTGTACAGAGGATCGTGTGGATGCCTAAGGAGCTGAAGGATTTTGTGGCGGAGAGATTAAACGAGACGGCGAAGGAACTGTATGGAATCGAGAACTTTACCGACATGATCGGCGACGAGACCATAGCGACAGATCCGGAGACCTTAGTTGCATTTCTCACAGAAAAAGGACATCCGGCATTGGGATTGGATCCTATGATGTAAATACTAAAATATATGGTTGTCCGTTGCGAAACACAAAAAGGAGGCAAACCCCAGTATTTTCAATGGGTTATGCCTCCTTTATGCTTATAAAAGCGTTTAAAAGCAGGATGCCTGCCAAGAGGAAAATGAACTGAATTGTCCATAAAAATTTTTTACTGTTCAAAACTGAAAAATAAAAATATTCCTTGCATTTCTTTTTAGAACGTGATATTCTAAATCCACTATATCTCAAAGGCAGTCTTGCCATTTCTAATTTTTAAATCTGTGCTGATGCGCGGATGATTTCTTTCATGCCTTGGTTCCGGGGCAGAATTTCCCGCTATAAATGCGAAAATCTTATTGACAGGAGGTCTATGTCTATGAAAAATGCATCTTTAAAACAATATTTCCCCCTTATCCCTACCAGACAAGAACTATTGGAGGAAATCCAGGCGAATCAGAAACAAAACGTCATATTCCAAGGCTGGGCGCCGGAAGCGCAGGAGGAATTCCTGGATTTCTGTACCGGAGTGAAAGGGGTAAAAACCCTCTATGACGGTATCTTTAAAGAAGTTATGAACCCTGAGACCACGCCGGAATATTTAAACGAGCTCCTCTCCCTTCTTCTTGGAAAAAAGGTAGAGATCATCGAAGTCCTTCCCAATGACAACAGCCGCATCGGCGACGAGTCATCTCTTCTTATCATGGATATTGTAGTCCGCCTGGAGGACGGCAGCATCGCTGATATTGAGATCCAGCGGCTGGGATACGCCTTTCCCGGCGAGCGCAGCGCCTGCTATGGGGCGGATCTTCTCCTGCGTCAGTACAAACGAGTAAGAGGCCAGAAGGAGAAAAAGAAATTTTCCTACCGGGATATAAAAAATGTATATATCATTGTATTTTTCGAAAAAAGCCCCCGGGAATTTTCCCAATATCCGGACCATTATATACACTTCTTTCAGCAAAAGTCTGATACGGGCCTTTCTCTTCCGCTTCTTCAGAAGTATTTCTTCATCCCCCTTGACATTTTCAAAGAAAGCCTGCACAATAAAGGTATTCAGAACAGACTGGACGGATGGCTGACCTTTTTGTCCAGCGAAGACCCGGAGGATATCTGTGCCTTATTAGACCGTTACCCTGATTTCCGGGATTTATACGAACACATTTACCAGATCTGCAGGAATATGGAGAACATTATGGGAATTTTTTCAGAAGAATTATTACAGATGGACAGGAATACCGTCCAGTATATGATCGATGAAATGCAGGAAACCATCGACCGGCAGAAGGAGGCTTTAGCGGAAAAGGATGAGGCTCTTGCGGAAAAAGAAAATGCTTTAGTGGACGCCTTAGCTGAAAGAGACAAAGCTTTAGCCGAGAAAAATAATGCCTTAGCCGAAAAAGACAAGGAACTTTCCGAAATGAAAGCGCGGATACGGGAATTAGAGGCTGGTAAAAAATAGTGGGGAGTTTTGGGAAAAAGGACTGACGAAAACTATACGGATGTTGATGTCAGCAATATCGAAAATTTTATGACTAAGATCAGAGCTTTTAAATAATAGCTCACGATATTGGATAAGTGACTTTAGTTATCATCAAACAGAAGGGTGGATATAAGCGATATGCATGCTATGAAATACACAACAATTCCATATGTAGAAAAACAGGTATCCCGGATTTTTTACGGAACAGCGATGATGCCCTTTTTGGCCGGAGAGGATGGGAGTGAGCTACTTGACGCAATCTATAAAACTGGTGTAAATGCATTTGATACGGCGAGAGGCTATATGGATGCGGAGGCTTCCCTGGGAAAATGGGTGGAAGAACGGGGGCTCCGGGAAAAAGTGGTGATTTTGTCCAAGTGCGCCCATCCGGATCAGGAAGGAAATAAAAGAGTGAGTGAGAAATGCATCCGCGAGGATTTTGCAGTCTCAAGCACAAAGCTGCGCACAGATTATATTGATATATATCTGCTCCACAGGGACGATCCGGATGTCCCGGCAGGACAGGTGGTGGAGATTATGAACGCTCTTCATGCGGAAGGAAAGATAGGAGCCTTCGGCGGTTCTAACTGGAGCTATGAAAGAATCGAAGAGGCGAATGAATATGCATATAAGCATGATATGGTTCCCTTTTCGGTATCCAGTCCTAATTTCGGCCTGGCGGATCAGATAGAAGACCCATGGGGCGGAGGGTGTGTCACGATCTCCGGGCCCTCTAATGAAGCTGCACGAAACTGGTATATCCATAACCATATGCCGGTCATCGCGTATTCCAGCCTGGGCAGAGGCCTGTTTTCCGGAAGGCTTAAAAGCCAGGAGGCTGACCGGGCGGCTGAGGTTCTGGATCCGGTGGCTATGAAGGGATATGGCTATCCGGAAAATTTTGAGCGGCTTAGGCGGTGTGAAGAGCTGGCACAGGAGAAGAACTGTACGGTTTCCCAGATTGCTATGTCCTGGCTGTTTCATCAGGAGGTAAATACCTTTGCCGTAGTCAGTACGTCAAGCGCGGCCCGTATGCAGCAGAACATAGACGCCATGTATATAGAGCTTTCCCAAAAAGAACTGCTTTATCTGGATCTGAGATAGAAGACAAATGCAGCAGAAAAAGAGAATAAAAAGGCCGGGTACGGCAGAAAAAAGATCTGGGATCAGAAAATGGGTTCCGGATCTTTTTTATGGAAAAACGGAGGAGAGAGACGGAAAAATTTAAAGTTTTTCGAACGTTTTTCTATATTTATTGCAATAAATTTTGTATATGATTATATTAGAATGCTAAGTTTGGAATGAAAGGTTAGAATCAAATTTTCGGATTTACCAGGGTGATACAGCAAGTGAATCTTAAAGTTCCATTCACGAAGCCAGTTGCCTTTCGAATCGTAATGGACCGTAATCATGCTGTAAGTGCATGGCGTGTGTCCGGCGTATAACAGAATATATTTATGAAAAGGGAAGAGGAGGAGAATAGAAATGCTGGTAACGTTAAAAGAAGTATTGGACTTATGTGAGGCGAGGGAATGTGCGGTGGGTTCCTTCAATACTCCCAATCTGGAAGCTGTCATAGCGGTGATAAAGGCGGCGGAGGAATTAAACGTCCCTGTTATTATCCAGCATGCGCAGGTACATGAAGAGCTTATGCCTTTAAAGGTGATCGGCCCTATCATGCTGGAACAGGCAAAAAAGGCTAAGGTGCCTGTAGTGGCGCACATTGATCATGGGGAAACTCTTGACTATATTTATCAGGCGTTGGATATGGGCTTTACTTCTGTAATGTATGATGGTTCCACATTACCTTTCGCAGAAAACGCTGCCAATACAAAGCTGGCGGCAGCTATGGCAAAAAGCAAAGGCGCTTCTGTGGAAGGAGAAATCGGATCTATGGGCCGCCGGGAAACAGGAGAAAAAACCAGTGCCGAGCCGGATCCGGATAAAATTTATACAGATCCGGATGAGGCGAAGATTTTCGTGGAACAGACAGGGATTGACGCACTGGCCTGCTCCTTTGGGACTACACATGGGGTATATGTGACAGAGCCGAAATTAGACTTTACGGTGGTAGAAAATGTCCGCAGAAAATGTAAAATACCTGTTGTTATGCACGGGGGATCCGGCATCAGTGCCGAGGACTTTCAGAAGGCGATAAAAGCAGGAGTACGAAAGATAAATTATTACACATACATGGCAATGGCCGGGGGAAAAGCAGTTGCGGATCAGCTGTGCAGGAAGGGCACACCTATAGAAAAAGATGGCATTTCTTATTCTCTGGTGAGAACAGACGATGATAAACCAATCATGTATCACGATATTGTCTCCTGGGGAATAGAGGCCATGAAAGAGAACTGTAAAAAAGCCATGGAAATTTTTGATATGAGATAAATGAGAAGGTCTCCGCTAAGAGCCATACTTGAGAGAGTAAGGACTCTGGCGGAGATTTTATGTTATTGGGGAAGAAAATCATTTCGTGCGCTCTGACGGTACTGCTTGGGAGGGACGCCTACGATCCGGCGGAATACGGTAATGAAATAATTGTAGTCGTTAAAACCGCATTCAGAGGCAATCTGGCTGATGTTCATATCGCTGTTTTCTCTGAGAAGCTTTTGTGCCTTGGCAATGCGCAGGTTTCGGATGTGTTCTGCGATTCCTACGCCGTAGCTTTGCTTGGATATCTCATAAAGAAAGGTTTTGCCTATTTTAAATTGCGCGCAGATAGAGCCGGCATCAATATTTTCTGTAAAATGTTTTGTAATATAGTCGTCAATGCGTACCGGAAGCTCTTCGTGCTTTAAGGTAGCCATACGATCCAGGCAAAGATAGGAAGCGACTGCCTGCATGATATGGGAAGCGGAAGAAATATAATTTTCCTGAATCAACGGAAGTTCCCGGCAGTGCTTCCTTAGGCTTTGAAAATCGATTTTATAAGACCCGCAGGCTTCCATAATGTTTTTCCATCCCTCTTCATAGCTGCCATAAGAAAAAACATGTCCGAACAAGAGATAGCCAATGATAATATTTCCCATATAAAGAGGGGTGATGCTCTCCGTCAGTCCCGCGTGGCAGCGATAGGTATAGGGGGAATGGCGGTAGGAGGCTTTCCTGCAAGCTTCCTGGTCGCATTGCCTGCACTTTTCGTATGCCTCAGGGTCGGCTCTTACTGTCTGGCAGAAAAGACTGATCTCCTCCGGATAAGCGATCAGTTCCCGGAAGGTTTCATCGAAGACGGTGATGCGTATTTTAGTTAAAGTATAAAAATCCTTTAGAAGAGCATGCAGCTTAGAAAGATTAAAGCTTGAAATCATGCGGGATACCTCCAAGCCTGTAAAGGCGAACAAATTCAAAGTAAAAAGTACGGAACCATATATAATTTCATCTTACTCTTCTGCTAAACTATAGTCAAGATGGGAACAAGGCAAGAACTATGAGGCATGTCATATCTGAACTGCGCACTTACAGGCCAGTATGATTCAACAGGCAATTTGACAAAAGCGAAGCGAACTTTAAATGCCAAATTGCCCGTTACTGATCACTGTGTGACCAGTAACCTATGGAGAAGGGAGGATTTTTATGAAGATTGCGGGCTTAGACATTGGAACGACCGGGTGTAAGCTGACCGTTTTTGACGAGAAAGGCAGATACTTAGATACGGCATATAAAAATTATCCATCCAAACGTCAAAACAGCGGCCATGAAATTGATGCGGGGGCCATTATAAAAGGCGTTCTGGACGTAATGAAAGCAATGGGGGAGAAACATCCGGATATTGGCGGGATTGGCGTAACTAGTTTCGGTGAAACCTTTGTGCTGGCAGATGAAGGAGGGAATCCCCTACACATAGCGATGCTTTATACTGATCCTCGGGGAAAGCAGGAATGCAAGGAATTGGTAGAAAAAATGGGAGAAAAGAATATTGCTTCTATCACCGGCCTTGCACCCCATGAAATGTACAGCATTTCTAAGATCATGTGGATGAAGAGAAACCGCCCTGAGATTTATCGTCAGGCAAAGCATATTTTCTTGATGCAGGATCTGGTGGTGTTTCACTTAACCGGTAAAGCACAGATGGATTATTCTCTTGCAACCAGAACGATGGGATTTGATATTACCACATTAGAATGGTGCAGAGAAATTTTCTCCTGTGCAGATATAGATGTAGGACTTATGTCAGAATTGGTTCCTACAGGAACTTTGGCCGGATGTCTGCGCCAGAAAATCGCTGAGATAACAGGCCTGTCTGTGAATACCCAGATTGTATCCGTAAGTCATGATCAGGTAGCGGCGGCAGTGGGAGCAGGCGTTTTTGATGCGGGGAAAATGGTAGATGGAGCAGGTACAGTGGAATGTATGATAGTCGTTTATGATAAACTTCCTGATCTGGAAGATATGTTCAAGGGAAAGTTTGCCGTTGTTCCTTATGTGATTCCCGGAAAATATTTGGCATACGCTTTTTCTTATACCGGAGGCGCGCTTATCCAGTGGTGTGTGGAAACACTTGCTAAAAAAGAGCAGGAGACAGCCAAGGAGCTGGGGATTTCCGTAAATGAATTTCTGGAAGAAGAATTTCAGGAACCTACGGGGCTTTTGGTGCTGCCTCATTTTGCGGGCGCGGCCACGCCATATATGGATACCGGCTCTAAGGGCGCCATTGTAGGTCTGACGGTAAACACCAGTATCCGGGAGATTTACCGTGCCTGTATGGAAGGCGTGGTCTATGAGATGCTTGTGAATATAGAATATCTCAAAAGCTCAAAGCCACAGTATAAAATGATCCACGCCACCGGAGGCGGGGCCAAGTCCCAGACTTGGATGCAGATGAAAGCAGATATGTTAAATGTGCCTATCAAAGCGTTAAAAACCCCGGATGCAGGAACCGTAGGAAGCGCCATGCTCACAGGGATTGCTGTGGGATGCTTTAAAAACCTGGAAGAGGCGGCCGAATATATGGTGGAGGAGAAGAAAATCTACTATCCGCGGAAAGAAATGCATGAAAAATATGAGAAAGTATATAAACGCTACCGCAGACTGTATGACGCTGTACGGCCGTTGGTATAAAGGGAGGTAAACGATAATGAAAAAAATGACATTCGCACTTTGCTTTTGCAACAGAGGATTTATGCCGGGAGAATTGATCTATGGTGCCAGGGAAGATATGATCCAGGCAGTAACAAATGCCGGATATGATTATATTGCCATGGATGCAGAGCTGACCAGATTCGGCGGTGTAGAGACAAGAGACGAAGGACTTCTCTATGCTAAATGGCTGAAAGAGCATGAGGGCCAATATGACGGTGTGATCTTCTCTATGCCGATCTTCGCGGACGAAAACGGAGCGATCACCGCGCTGCAGGATGCGGGCGTTCCCATTTTAATGCAGGCGTATCCGGATGAAATCGGAAAAATGGATTTTGCCCATAGGCGGGATGCTTTTTGCGGCAAGTTTTCCGTGACGGATGTATTCACACAGTATAAGGTGCCTTTTACTGTGATGAAGCCCCATGTAGTACATCCGCTTTCTCCTAAATTTGCACAGAATCTGAAAGATTTTGCTGCTATATGCCGGGTAGTAAATGGAATGAGACGCTTTAATTTAGGATGCATTGGTGCCCGCACTACGGCGTTTAAGACTGTCCGGTTCGACGAACTTGCCATGCAGAAGAAGGGAATTAATGTAGAGTCTTTTGACCTTTCAGAAGTATTCTTTAAAGTAGGACAAAAAGCAGATGATGATAAAGCGGTAATGGAAAAAATGGATCGTCTGAAAAATTATACAGACTTCTCCGGTGTTCCGGAAGATAAAACTTTAACGTTGGCTAAAATTTCTGTTGTAATAGATGAATATATCGAAGAATATCATTTGGACGCGATTGCGCTGCGCTGCTGGAACGAAATGGAACAGATCCTTCGGGTATGTCCCTGCGTTCTTCTAAGTGAGCTGAATGACAGAGGTATCGTGGCTTCCTGTGAAATAGATATGTGTTCTGCTGTTTCCATGCGCGCTATGAGTCTTGCAAGTGAACAGCCTGCTGCTGTTTTGGACTGGAATAACAATTACGGTGAAGAAGAAAATAAAGTAATTCTTTTCCACTGCGGACCGGTTGCACAGAGCTTAATGACGGCAAAAGGCACAGTTACGAACCATAAAATGTTTGATAAAACAGACCCCGGTTCCGGATGGGGATGCAATGAAGGAAGGATTAAGCCTTTTGATATGACAATGTCAAATTGTCAGACAGTGGACGGAAAGATCGTGATTTATGCCAGTGAGGCAAGATTTACCGATGATCCAATTGAAGAGGGCTTTTTTGGATGCGGCGGCGTAGCAGAAATTCCGGACATGGAAAATAAACTTATCAGACTGGCCAGAGGAGGCTTTAAACACCATACGGCCGTAGGTGTCGGCCATATGAAGGAGATTTTAAAAGAGGCGTTTACTACTTATCTGGGGTATGAGTGGGTGGACATTGACCGATAAAGACAATAGATAAAGGAGCTGGTGAAAAGGCTGCATACCATCCTTTTCACCGGTTCCTTTATTATGAGGATAAAAACCTCAAATCTATTTCACAATAATTGCCTTAGGATAGATCTTCTCCATACGGCTGTCAGGGAAATGGTCGTCCAGAAAGACTTCCAGCTGGTTTCCAGGAGGCGTCTGGACCGTGTTTCTCTCCGAATACCGCATCAGGGCAAAGGCGGAGAGAAGCATGTTAAAGATCATAAAAATAAGCATTACCCAGGTAAGGATCTTTCCAATCTTCTTGGGGATTTTTTCAATAAGATCAGAAAGAAAGGGGTATAATACCTTTAACCATACAACAGCGGCGATTCCCCAGAAAAAGCAGAATAAAAGATTGATCCGTCCTCCCAGGTTAAAGGGAATATGTTTATAGGTCCAGAATACTGTGCCGAAGACGAGTTCAGAAAGCACGCTGCAGACATACTCATAGGTTCCGCCTAAAAGAGTGCCGAAGACAAATATGTAACTGTCGCTGCGGTTTCGGTACTGATATAGGATAGCTGTTAAGAGAACACAGGCAAATCCCCATACTACGCTGAAGGGCCCATATACCACGCTGCTGCGGCTCATAAGGTATCCCATGGTTATGTAGCAGAAGATGGTCTCTACGATATCTCCAATGAAAGAGCCTAGGAAAAACAGACAAGCCAGCTTATAAAAGGAGCAGCCTACCGCAAATACTCCTGCCTTTTCTTTCGCTTCTTCCACTTGCTGTTCGTGCTCCTGCCGCGCAGCCAGCAGCTTTTTCGCTTCCAGATTGGGATAGGCTCTTGTGAAATGTCTTAAGGTCCACCCGGCCAGTCCTTTGCCGAGGATATCGGATGCTTTTTCCAGATTTTCAGATATATTCTCCAGAATTTCTATTTTATTCAGCCGATGCTGCAGGGTAAGGACGCTGGTAACAGTTGCCAGAAGATCCACGGCAAATACGGCGTATATTACGGTAATGATAATCTTTCCCAATGCGGAGGGAATCAGGGAGATTCCTTCACTTAAAAGGGGATTAAGAAAAAGAACGCAGAGAACCGCTCCAAGGCCGCACAGGATCATCAAAGGAAGGATCACGTAGCCTTCAAACTGGAACTTTTTCTTAGAAAAATCCCACCATTTATGATGAAAAATCCGTTCCAAAAGAAAACCGGTGGTGATACCCACGATAAAGGATAAAACCACACCTCCCAGGAAGAGGAAAAAGATTTCATTGTGCAGGTCAGAAAGAAAGACGGCAAATAAAAGCCCTCCGAAACCATACGCCGGGCAGTAAGGCCCGAAAAGAAAGCCTATATCTACGAATTTTTTTGCCCGAAATGCGGCTACAATGGTGCTGAGCACCCATCCCAGAAAAGAATAAATAATAAAAACCCATGCCAGTTGATAAAACGAATATTCCAATGTCTGCCCCCCTAATTTTATGATGCCATATTTTAATATACCATAAATATGTCGATATGTGTAAAATATTCTATTAAATATAACGAAAAAACAAGAAAAATGGATGCAATACCTCACAGGCATAGAAATACATAGCAGACAAGTATTTACAGTTTTTTGGCAAAGCTGTTATAATATTTGCAATCGGTCCGGTATTGTTGTTCCAATATCCTAAGATAAACCGAGCGAATAAGATCATAAAAGAGGAGGCAACGGTAATGGGAAACAAAAAAATAGTACCAGGAACAGGCGGAGATCATTACATTCCTTATGAGGAACGAAGCGGGGAAGAGTCGATCGTATATTTTACCCGGGATCTTTCGGCAGAGGGACTTCGTAAAATTTATGAGCGCGTAAATAAAAACATGACAGGAATGATTGGCATCAAGCTTCATACCGGAGAAAAAGACGGCCCGAATATCATTCCCAGGCCCTGGGTGGAAAACCTGATCCAGAAGGATCTTCCAAATGCTGTGATCATCGAGACGAATTCATACTATGCAGGCGACCGGGACACTACGGAAAAGCACAGGGAAACTTTAAAAGTAAATGGATGGACCTTTGCGCCTGTGGATATCATGGACGAGGATGGAGCAGTTCCTTATCCGGTGAAAGACGGAAAATGGTTCACAGAAATGTACATGGGAAAAAATCTTTCTAATTATGACTCCCTTTTGGCTCTGACTCATTTTAAAGGACATAGCAAAGGCGGCTTCGGCGGCTCCAATAAAAATATCGGTATCGGCTGTGCTGACGGCAAGATTGGAAAAGCCATGATCCATACTACTCCCGGACAGGACGACCAGTGGGACATCAGCGATGAAGAATTTATGGAGAGAATGACAGAATCCACAAAGGCAGTAGTAGATCATTTTGGAAAAAATATCACATATGTAAATGTAATGCGCAATATGTCTGTTTCCTGTGACTGCGAGGGCGTGCTGGCTTCCCCGGTAGTAACGCCTAACGTAGGCATCTGCGCGTCCTTAGATATCCTGGCGGCAGACCAGGCATGCATTGACATTGTATATGCCATGAAAGAAGAGGAGCATCATGACCTGGTAGAGCGGATCGAGTCCCGTCATGGCCTGCGCCAGCTTTCCTATATGAAAGAGCTGGGAATGGGAAATGACAGATATAAACTGATCGATATCGATAATGACGATCAGGAGATTCTTCCGGCAGATGCGGTGAAGGATCTGGTTCCGTTCGGACAAGAGTGATCTATGGCAGATGCAGATCTGTTAAAAGGAATCGAATTTTTTAAGAATATTGACAGCCATACCCTGCAGGAACTTTCCTCCCATGGACGCGTACGCGAATATGACAAAGGAATGATCGTCTATCGCGCCAAAGAGCAGGTGAAATACATCTATTTTCAGCTGCAGGGAAAATCGATCCTGTATAATATGACTCACAGCGGCAGCAGAAAGATCATCTTTATCCTGGGGCGGGGAGAACTGTTAAACGACAACGTGTCAGGAGAGCAGAAAACCTCTCTTTTCTGCGAGACCATAGAAAAAAGCGCTATCCTGGAAATTCCTTTTTCTGTTTTTTTAAAACAGATGGAAAAGGATTTTAAGCTTACCAGCAAGGTGATCTCCAGCCAGGAAAGGAAGATCTGGCGTCTGGGACACCAACTAAAGAACACGATGGGCAGCATTTATCTGGAGAGGAAGCTGGCGGCGAAGCTGTGGAAGCTTTCCAGGGATTTCGGGATAAAAACAGAGCGGGGGACAGAGATAGACATTAGGATGTCTGTAACTTTTTTGGCGGATCTTTTAGGGGCGCCCAGGGAAACCACATCCCGTGTCTGCAAAACCCTTATGGAGCATGGACTGATCAATATGAATAGAAAACGGATCACCATTACAGACCCGGAAAGGATGTCTTACTTTTATAAAACAGGAATATATAAGGAATCTGAAGGTTAAATCAGCTAAAAATCCGTTATTTTATCCGGATTTCGTGAGATACGTCACGGAATCCGGTTTTTTTATTTGTTAAAATGTAGACAAAATAAAAAAGAAGAGGTGAAAAGTCGCTTATGGGTTATCAATTATCAAAAGCACAGGCGGAGAACCTGTTTTCAGAGCTTTTAAAAAAATATGATATCCTGGCACCGGTGGTGAAAAAAGGAGAGGGTTGTTTTTCAGAGGTGGACGTCATCCGTTATGATAAGGTAAGCTCCCTGGACGAGATAGCCTGGGATCGCAAATCTGCCTACTCTTATAAAGAGACCTTGCTTCCGGTGAATGAAACTTTGTTTTATTTTACTGAGGATGAAACCACAGTTCCGAAAGAATCGCCAAAAGAACAGATCGTTTTTCTGCGTTCCTGTGACCTATATGGAGTGAAACGTCTGGATGAGATTTATCTGAAAAATGGATTTGAAGATTTTTATTACAAAAGAAGACGGGAGCGCACGAAATTTATCCTTATGGGATGCCCGGATACCTGTGAATCCGGCTTTTGCGTCAGTATGGGGACAAACAGGGCAGAAGATTATGACGGTTACATAAAAGGGGATAAAGGACAGGTCTATGTGGATTGTCCGTGGAAAGAGCTGGAGGAAAGGGTAAAAGTTCTCGGAGCTGTTTCTGCTGAAGTAAAGCCAGATTACCCAGCGGAAAATAAGGAGAAGGTCACTCTTCCGAAAAAACTTTCCAATGAGAGTTTTACTAAGGAGATATGGAACGAGTACGGAGCAAGGTGCATCGGCTGCGGACGCTGTAACTTCGTCTGTCCTACCTGCACCTGTTTTACCATGCAGGACGTCAGCTATAAGGAAAATGGAAAGGCCGGGGAGCGAAGAAGAGTGTGGGCCTCCTGTCAGGTAGACGGGTACACGGATATGGCCGGCGGCATTTCTTTTCGGAAAGCCCAGGGAGAACGCTTCCGTTTTAAGGTGATGCACAAGATCTATGATTATGAAAAGCGCTTCGGCTATCCTATGTGCGTAGGCTGCGGACGCTGCGACGACGTTTGCCCGGAGTATATTTCCTATTCTAATTGTGTGAATCGTTTGGCAAAGGAGGAAGAGGCATGAAAAACGAATATATTCCTCAGCTATCTCAGATCAAAGAAGTGATCAAGCATACAGATCTGGAGTACACATTCCGCATGGTCTATGAAGGAGAAGCAAAGCCGGGACAGTTTTTCGAAATCTCTCTTCCGAAATATGGAGAAGCCCCTATTTCCATAAGCGGCATCGGAGAAGGAACCTTAGATTTCACTATCCGGAGAGTGGGAAAGGTTACCAATGAAATATTCGAGAATTATGCAGGGGACAGCCTCTTTATGAGAGGACCCTATGGGAATGGCTTTGATATAGAAAATTACAGGGGAAAAGAAATTGTGGTGATCGCCGGCGGGACGGGGATATCTCCGGTAAAAGGCGTGATAGATTATTTTGCCCGGCATATGCAGGAGTGTGCAGGCGTTGTTTTGATCGCGGGATTTAAGAGCCCGAAAGATGTTTTATTTAAAGAGGATTTTGCTTTTTGGAAGGATAAGCTTGAGGTCATATTGACAGTGGACAATGCCCCGGAAGGGTACGAAGGGAATATGGGAATGGTAACGAAATATATTCCCCAGATAAAGCTTAAAAATCCGAAAAACGCCGTCTTTATCTGCGTAGGCCCTCCTGTTATGATGAAATTCAGCGTTATGGAAATCCTGAAACTGGGCATAGAAGAAGAGCAGATCTGGATATCCAATGAAAGAAAAATGTGCTGCGGACTGGGAAAATGCGGCCATTGCAGGATGGGAAGCACCTATATCTGCCTGGACGGCCCGGTATTTAACTATAAGGAAGGAAAGAATCTGATCGATTAGGGAGGCTGCCATGGGAAAAGATTTTAATACAAAAAAATTGAAAAAAAATGCTTTCCGGGTGTCCAAGGAGCGGGGAATGGGAGCTTCCCGCATCCGTGTTCCTGGAGGCTATCTGAATGCGGAAATACTGGGCATGGTCCAGGAGATTTCCCAGACATACGGAAACGGATATGTGCATCTGACTACCCGCCAGGGATTTGAAATCGAGGGTATCCGGCTGGAGGATATGGAGGAGATCAATAAAAAGCTCCAGCCCATTATTGAAATGCTGGAAATCAACCAGGAAGATCCTTATACCGGCTATCCGGCTTCAGGGACGAGAAACATAAGCGCCTGTATAGGAAACAATGTCTGTCCCTTTGCTAATTATAATACAGCGGAACTGGCCAGGCGCATCGAAAAAGAGATTTTTCCCAATGATCTCCACTTTAAGGTGGCCTGCACAGGATGTTCCAACGACTGTGCGAAGGCAAGGATGCATGATTTCGGGATTATAGGCATGACCATGCCACAATATGACCCTGCACGCTGCGTAAGCTGCCAGGCATGTATAAAGGGATGCAAATCCTTATCCGTAGACGCTCTCCGCATGGAAAATTATAAGATCGTCCGGGATACGGAAAAGTGTATCGGCTGCGGGGTATGCATCACAAAATGTCCCACACGGGCCCTGACCAGAAGCAGGAAAAAATATTACAAGCTTGCCATAATGGGGCGCACAGGAAAGAAAAATCCCCGTCTGGGAAAGGATTTTCTCGTATGGGCAGACGAGGAGAATATCATTAAGATCATCCTGAATACCTATAAATTTGTGAAGGAATATATCTCACCTGACGCGCCTGGAGGAAAGGAACATATAGGATATATCATCGACCGGGTGGGCTTTGAGGAATATAAAAAGTGGGCTCTGGACGGTGTGGAGCTTATGCCGGAAACCGTGGTAAACGAGACGATATACTGGGATGGGCTGCACTTTGACAATAAGGGGAAATAAGTATTTGACTTCTTTTTTTATTCCTGTTAAACTGTTTTTATAGAAAAGACAAGACAGCTTGGCTGTTTGCTGAATAAAGGAAACTGCTGATCCATTGTCACCGGATGATCGGATCATTAAGGCATTCAAAGATTGACCGTAGGTACAGTATATAAATACTGTAAGGCTGATCGATGGATGCCTTTATTTGTATGTTTCATCAGGATTGCCGAAAATAGCAGGGGGAAAAGAGAAAAATGTACACAACAGGAAAAAAATTACAGGAAGATCGTATTGCGCTTAGGCTTTTGCAGTTTAGTATTCCATTGATATTAAGCGGAATCCTCCAGCAGCTTTATAACTGGGTGGACGCCTTTGTGGTAGGGAATGTAGACGGAGAATTGGCTCTGGCAGCTGTGGGTTCCACGACTAGTGTCATAAACTTTTATATTCTTGCCATTACCGGGTTTACTACAGGACTGGCTATTTTATTCGCGCAGAAATTCGGAAGCGGGAGAATGGAAGAAATTCCCAGGATCCTTTCTACTTTTTCCGGGATCTTAGGGGGGATTTTTTTCATGCTGGCCTTGCTGGGATTTTATCTTACGCCGGAATTATTAAAGCTGATGAATACCACTGCGGATACGTTTGAACTGGCAAAGGATTATTTGCAGATCATTTTTGCCGGGGTTCCCTTTCTGGCAGTGTATAATGTGTATTCCGCCGCTCTTCGGGGGTTAGGAGACAGCCGGGCGCCGTTTCTGGCCATTTTGGTCTCCTCGGCGGTAAATATTGTGCTGGATATTTTGTTTGTGGCGGTTTTAGACTGGAATGTGACGGGAGCGGCTGCCGCTACTGTGATTTCTCAGATTGCCATGACGGTTTTTCTGATCGTATATGGAATAAAAAAATATCCTCTTCTCCGGTTTCGTCCAGGAAAAGATATGGTGGATGGGACAGCGTTTATCCAGGGAGTCCGGCTTGGTATTCCACCTATGGTACAGTCCTGTATCACTGCTTTTGGAAATCTGATCCTTCAGAATTTTATGAATGGGTTCGGCAGCCGGACAGTGGCGGCCATTACTACTGCGTACAGGGTAGACACGATCGTCATCCTTCCGGTTGTGAATCTGGGATCGGGTATTTCCACTCTTGTGGCCCAAAGCTATGGAGCAGGGGAAATGAAAAGAGGGAAAAGGATATTTGCTGTAGGAATGGGCATGATGGTTATAGTTTCTCTTTGTCTGACCTGCCTTGTGATACCGGCAGGAGGGCACCTGATCGCCCTTTTTGGTGCCAGTGAAGATGTGGTAAGGATCGGGCAGGAGTTTTTCCGGGGGCTGGCAGTATTCTATTTTGTCTATGGGATCGCGAGCGCGTTTCGGGGATATCTGGAAGGCGTGGGGGATGTACTGTATTCCAGCGTTATCGGGATCGTGGCGTTATTGTCCCGTATTCTTATGTCCTATGCCTTTGTCGATCTGTGGGACAATCAGATCATTGCCTATGCAGAGGCTTTTTCCTGGGGAGTTATGCTGATGCTGTATTTGATCCGGTTTTTATGGAAGCAGAAGAAAATGGCGTAAATAAAAAGGCTGAAATTTTTATCGAGGAAAATGGACAGAATTTAGAAAGGATAAGTGAAGCCATGAAAATCCAAGAGATCAAGGAAAATAAAAAGTGTGTTCTTCCTCTTTTGCTGCTGGGGGATGAGCAGGAAAGCATGATCGACAGATATTTGGAGAGAGGGACTTTATATGCCCTGCTGGATGAGGAAGTAAAGGCAGTTTGTGTGGTCACAGATGAGGGCGGGGGAGTCCTGGAAATCAAAAATATAGTCGTAAGGCCGGACTGCCAGAGAAGAGGATACGGGAAGCTGCTGATCCAGTTTATAAAAGAAAAATATAAAGGCAGCTTCCGATATCTCCAGGCAGGAACCGGAGAAAGCCCGCTGACGCTGCCTTTTTATGAGAAGTGCGGTTTCCACATATCCCATAGGGTTAAAAACTTTTTTGTGGATAATTACGATCATCCCATCTTTGAATGTGGAAAACAGCTTGTGGATATGGTTTATTTTAAAATGGAGTTGCAGAAAAAACAGTTTTGATCCGGATGCTGTGTTTTATAATTTGTAGAATTCCATATTTATATAGGATGGATTGATGAATCAGCTATATGAAGGAATCATGGAGAGGGAGCAGACTGATTTTAGCTTGCTGCTCTTTATTCCTTCTCTTCTTTATTAAGATATAAAATAGCTGATAAAATCATCAGACCAAGAAGAATCCAGGGCAATGCTCCGTTCATAAAATCAATGAATGGATTCCCCTCAAATATTTCTCCAAGAATAATTAGAATAGTACCTATTACAATAGATATCCATGCAAACCTTATGATCTGTTTCTCTGCCTTAACAGTCCTGACGTCTTTTTCTATTTTTTTCAACAATGTTTCATCTCCTTTCACCAATTCATCAAGGCTTAACTCATATAACTCGCTCATCTGAATAATACTTATAATATCGGGCAATGATTTTCCATTCTCCCAATTCGAGATGGTCTGCCTGGAAACTAAGAGTTTTTCTGCGACCTGTTCCTGCGTATATCCCGTTTGTATACGAGCGTTTTTAATCTTATCCGCTATTTTCATTGTGTGTCCTCCTTTATTTATAAGTTTACAAAATTGCGGCATTTCTGTCTATCAAATGTCTTTTACAAAAGGAGAAATTCATGTAAAAGAAATTTTACATGGTATCAATGGGGCTTTAATGGATGAAATACTTAGGGCATAAGCGGTCAGGCCAGACGAGGAAGTAGAAAATGCGAAGCGATATGAAGATTCTATACTGGACTGTTGTCAGGTGGATCCAGAGGCATATATAAATCAAGAATTGCTTAATGGCCATGTGAAAGCGGAAGCTTTGGATAGCTCCCATGAGGCCCATATGACAGCGCAGCTTATTACAGAATGTTTTGAAAAGTTAATACGGGAATACGTATTCTGGAGTGTAAAGTCCGTATAGATGCTTTGCAGAAAACAATGACGGTTTTGTATCGAAATTTGGAAGAATATAAAAAGCACCCATCGAGTAAGACATATCGTGCTCTGCGGGGAATGCTGGAACGGCGTCATAAATTCGCAGGCTTTACACGTACCTATGTCCGCCTGCATATACAAGATTATCCGGAATTGGCCGAACTTGTTTCAATATAATTAGATATTTTGCCCAACGATACGAAAAAACTGTAACCAGAAAGGAGAAGAATTTATGGAAAAAATTTATGAATTTGAAGCCGTCATTGAGCCCGCTGCGGAAAGAGGCGGGGCTTATGTGAAGTTTCCTTATGATATCCGAGAAGAGTTCGGAAAGGGGCGGGTAAAAGTACATGCGTCCTTTGACGGAGTTCCTTATGAAGGAAGTATAGTCAATATGGGGATAAAAAATGGGGATGGTTCGGTTTGTTATATTATTGGAATTCGCAAGGATATACGGAAAAAAATTGGAAAACAGCCCGGGGATACAGTGACGGTAAAGATACAGGAACGATCCTGACAAAGAAACATGTGTAAGAAAGGCTCCGGTTAGGGAGCCTTTTAAGACCTTTTCTCAATCCATCCCGCATACAGACGCAGTCTCAGCCAATCGGCGGTCATGCATTACAGAACTGTAAAGACGGAAGCCGCCGGAGAAATTGAAGCACGTAAAACCATAGCCGGAGAGGATGCGGCAGGCGATGTAGCTGCGCAGCCCGCTCTGGCAGATTACATATACAGGCTTGTCCTTGGGGATTTCCTGGATATGTTCCCGAAGTTCATCTACAGGGATATTGAGAAATCCATCTATATGTCCCTGGGCATACTCGCCGGGGGTACGGGTGTCTAAAAGAGTAACGCTTCCGTCCAGGGGCAGGGAGTCCATGTCTTCTAAATGAAACTGTCTGAGGACTCCTTCGGAAAGATTGGAGATCATAAAGCCTGCCATATTTACCGGATCCTTAGCTGAGGAATAGGGAGGCGCGTAGGCAAGGTCCAGATCTTTCAATTCTGTTGCTTTTAATCCTGCATGAATGGAAGTGGCTAATACATCGATTCGTTTGTCCACGCCTTCATAGCCGATGATCTGCGCGCCGAGAAGGCGGTAAGTCTCTTTTTCAAACAAGATTTTCATAGTCATGAGTTTTCCGCCGGGATAATAGCCTGCATGGCTCATGGGAGAAAGAATTACCTTATCTGCATCAATACCGGATCTTTTTGCTGTTGCCTCATTAATGCCTGTAGAAGCTGCGGTAAGATCAAATATCTTGATCACGGAACTGCCCAGGGAGCCCTGGTAACGGCTGTCTCCTCCGCAGATATTGTCAGCGGCGATACGCCCCTGCTTGTTGGCCGGTCCGGCCAAAGAAATCATGGCGTCCTGGCCGGTAACGTAATGTTTTACCTGTACCGCATCTCCTACGGCATAAATATCCGGAATAGAAGTTTCCATCCGGTCATTGACCAGGATACTGTCTTTTATGCCAAGGGAAAGCCCGGCTGTTTTAGCAAGCTGTGTATCAGGAGTTACACCAATGGCCAGTATGACCATGTCCCCGTGAAGGGGAGGCGCGTCTTTAAGCAGTACCTCTGCCTGCCCGTCCTTTTCCCCAAAGCCTTCCACTGTATGGCCCAGGAGAAGCTTGATCCCGTGCCTGCGCATTTCATTATGAATGAAAGAAGCCATGTCCGGATCAAAGGGATTCATCAGGTGCTTAGGACGCTGTACAATGGTGACCTCCACTCCCAGTTTCCGAAGGTTTTCCGCCAGTTCCAGGCTGATAAAGCCGCCGCCGGCAAGGATGACGGAACGAGGCTGATGGGTATTTATATATTCTTTGATATGAAAGGTGTCTTCTACTGTGCGCAGGGTAAATACCTGTCGGATTCCTATTCCTGGAAGCTTCGGCTGTGTGGGTCTGGCGCCGGGAGAAAGCAGAAGCTTATCATAGGATTCCTCAAATATTTCACCGTTTTCCAGATTACATACGGAGACCGTCTTTTTATGGGGATGGATGGCGGTGACTTCGTGATGGACCTTCATATTGACACGGAAGCGGGAATAGAAACTTTCCGGTGTCTGAAGAGTCAAAGCATCGGGATCTTTAATGATATCTCCAATATAATAAGGCAGGCCGCAGTTGGCATAAGAAATATAACCGGACCGTTCGAAAACAATAATCTCTGCTTTTTCATTCAGTCTGCGAATCCTTGCCGCCGCGGTGGCACCTCCGGCAACTCCGCCTACAATTACAACTTTCATATCTTTGTGTTCCTCCTTTGTGTGTTTTATTTGCTGCTCATGAAAGACCCGAAACAGTCTCGCCGGGCCAATCATTGATGCCGCCAAATTCTTTCACATTGGTATAACCAAGGGCGGCAAGTTTTTCGGATGCCTGTTTGCTTCGGTTTCCGCTTCGGCAGTACACTAGGATGAGCTGTTCTTTATCCGGCAGTTCTGGGATTTCATCTGTGCCAATGGTTTCATTGGGAATATTAACTGCGCCTGGAATATGACTTTCGCTGTATTCATCCTGGGTACGTACGTCTAATATGATAGAATCTTTTTCTTCTTCCATCAGGGTGATCGCTTCATCCATAGTGATCTGCTGGTAGCCGTTTGCTGCCTGCTGTGTACCGCAGCCGGACAATATCAGGAATGACAGAAGAAAGGGAATCCATTTTTTCATGAGTATTTCCTCCAAATGTTATAAAAAAAGTATATCATATAGAGGAAGATGGTTCTGTGATTCTGTCACAGAGGCCTGGGAAGAGTTTGTTATGTTTGAAGTGAGTATTGGAAAATAGTATAATGAAAATAAAATTTTATAGGAAAGATTTAGAAAACATATAGGAAGGGTGAATAAGATGGCTATATGGAATCCATGGCATGGCTGCCATAAAGTAAGCCCAGGCTGTGTAAACTGCTATGTCTACCGCCGGGACGTCCAGTTTGGAAAGGACAGCAGCGTGGTGACGAAAACCAATGATTTCTGCCTTCCCCTGAAAACAAACAGACAGGGAGAATATAAGCTGCAGGAAAAGGACAGCCCTGTCTATACTTGTATGACGTCTGATTTTTTTATTAAAGAGGCGGACGAATGGAGAACGGAAATCTGGAATATGATAAAAAAACGCCGGGATCTACATTTTGTGATCATTACGAAAAGGATAGAACGTTTTATGGAATGTATACCCCAGGACTGGGGAAAAGGCTATGAAAATGTAACCCTTTGCTGTACTTGTGAAAACCAGGCCATGGCAGATCTGCGTCTGCCGGTCTTTCTTAAAGTTCCTGCCAGACATAAGGAGATCATTCACGAACCCATGCTGGAGGAAATCCACATTGAACAATATTTAGCCTTAGGTCAGATCGAACATGTGACCTGCGGGGGCGAGTCGGGAGAAAACGCAAGACTGATGGATTACAGCTGGGCGCTGTCATCCAGGGAACAATGCGCTGCGGCCGGCGTGCCTTTTTATTTTAAACAGACGGGAGCTCTCTTTCGCAAAGATGGAAAGCTTTATCGTATTTCCAGGAAAAATCAGATGCTCCAGGCCAGAAAAGCGGGAATAGACTATAAGCCGAAGGATTCTGGGGAAAGTCTCTTTCAGAGGCTAGCAGGGTCGAAGTTCCGCAGCGGTTTTCACTTAAAGGAAAGAGATAAGGCGTATATACAAGAAAAGGGGATAGAAGTGATCCGTCAGCATGCCCGGGATTTTATTGAAAAAAGGCTGTCCCCGGCAAGCATTCCTAATGATGGAAAGCAAACACCTATGAAGGGGCATCCGGTTTTTATCGCCCAGCATGCAACTGGAACCTGCTGCAGAGGATGCCTGAAAAAATGGCATGACATAAAGCCGGAAGGGGAACTTACGAAAGAACAGCAGGATTACGTAGTTTCTGTAATAATGGAATGGATCCGAAGAGAGATGGAAGAAAATCCAGAAAAAAAATAAATGGAGCATATGGGATTCGAACCCACGGCCTCCACAATGCGAATGTGGCGCGCTCCCAGCTGCGCTAATGCCCCCAAAAATGGAAGCAAGGAGGCTCGAACTCCTGACCTTTCGCGTGTGAGGCGAACGCTCATCCCGGCTGAGCTATGCTTCCATACGATTATTATAGCACTCTGAAGCTGGAATTCAATAAGAAAATGTACCTGTCGTGTTAAAAAGTTTGTTTCCGGCCGCAAGTTGACCAGTGTACTGGTAACGTGGAAATCAATTTCTAACCAGACAGAATAGACCAGATATTTTTATTGACGAAAACATATGTTTGTTTTAAAATGAAAGAACAAACATTCGATGCTGGAAAGGGAAGAATGGACTTTCTATCACGAGGGTTATACTAAGGATAAACAGAAAAAGGAGGGCGTATTATGGGGGAAGAAAAAGAACTGTATGAAATCGGGGACAGGATCAAGAGGCTTCGCAGAAGCAGAGGGATCAGCCAGATGTGTTTCGCGGAGGAAGTGGGCGTTTCGGAAAAGACCATTTCTAGAGTAGAGAATGGAACTACAGCTATTAACATTTTAATGCTCCTTAAAATGACGAAGGTACTTGATGTAAAACTGGAAGAGATCGTAGGGAGGCCTTAGAAAAATGAATATGCTTAGTGAAGAGCGGTAAGAAACAAAAACGGAGAAATTTCGTTCGAGAAATTTCTCCGCTTTTTTTATTTAATAATAGAAAAATCCATATCTTAAGACAAAATTGTCTATAAAACAGCCAGATATGCTATAGAAAATAAAACACATGTTTGCTACTATAAAACCTGTAAAGGAGCTCCTTACAAATTGGTATTGCAGACCTCAAAATTTAAAAATGTAAAGATAACAAGTTTGGAAGCAAACTTCCAAATCTATTATTATTGGCGCAGCCAGTGCGTCAGAAAGGGGAAAAATGAACAGAAGAGAACTGACAGAGAAACGATCAGCAAACACAAAATTTTTTGAAAACCAGGACCATTCCATTACCGCAGAAATCTATCTGGACAAGGTGCATTATCAGGATACAGACGGTTCCTGGAAAGAAATGGACGATACCCTTATGGAAGAAGAGGCGGCAGAGGACGCAGCAGAAATCCAAAGCCAAACAGAGGGTGCTGCCGGAAAGACGGAAAAGGATCTGGTGAACCATAAAGGCAGCCTGTCCATCCGTTTTAAAAAGCAGTCTAATCCACAGGGAACCATCACTATGGAAAAAGACGGCGCAGGCCTTACCTGGGGACTGGAAGGCTGCAATAAAGTAAAAAATGAACAGACAGAGGGAACCGTATCTTATGCAGGAATCCTGGATGATGTAGATCTAAGATGCATGGTGCGGGGAGAAAGGGTAAAGGAAGACCTGATATTAAAGGGAAGGAAAGCGCCGGAAAGCTTTACTTACCTTTATAAGCTGAAAAAGCTTACCCCTTCTTTAGCGGGAAACAGGGTTTCTTTCCTGGATGAACAGGGAGAAGAAGCATTTTCTGTGAGCGCTCCCTATATGAAGGACGCTGCCGGGGAACAGTCTGAGGCGATCAGGCTCACTCTTGAAGAAGATAAGAAAAAACAGGTTAAAGTAACCTTTACTCCGGATCCGGAATGGCTCGCCGCGCCAGAGCGCCAGTACCCGGTGGTGCTGGACCCGGTGACCACTACCTCTAAGAAAGCGGCGGACATTGAGGATGCCTATGTATCTTCTGTATATGAAGAAGATAACTTTTACAACAACATTTATTTGGAAATTCAGGGCGGAGATGAAATTTACAGAAGCTTCCTGAAATTTGAGCTGCCGGAGATCAAAACGGGAGACATGATAGTAGGAGCAAGACTGGTACTGGTATCCCTGGCTGAGAACGGCGCTGAGCGTACCATCCAGGTACATAAGGTTTTACAGAGCTGGGAAGCGGATACGATAAACTGGTACAATAAACCGATTTATCAGGAAACAGTAGAAGATTCCTGCACCTATACAGGAGACCAGCAGAAATATATCACCTTAGATATTACCCGTCTGGTCAAGGACTGGTATCAGAATGGAAACAACAATGGACTGATGCTGAAGGATCCCTATGAATTGTCCGGTTACACGGAATTTCTTTCCGCGGACTGTTATGACGGTTTTCAGGATATGCGGCCAAGGATCGAGATTTCTTATGTAAATTATGCAGGT
>DWYZ01000174.1 GCA_019118425.1 Candidatus Blautia faecavium
GCCTTTTTTCGTCTGGAGATTTTTAAAAGAAAGGGACAATGCCGTTAGAAAAGACATGGATATCTTCTTATGTCTGGTCTTTTCTCTTTTTTCTTCTTTCTCATCGTAAGGATCGCTGTCGCTGGTAATCCTTCCGTCTAAAAGGTTTACGATCCGGGTAGAATATTTCCGGGCAAGCTCTGGATTATGGGTCACCATGATCACCAGTTTATCTTTGGCAATCTCTTTTAACAGCTCCATGATCTGAATACTGGTCTCACTGTCCAGGGCTCCAGTAGGTTCATCAGCCAAAAGAATATCCGGATTATTTACTAAAGCGCGGGCGATGGCTACACGCTGCATCTGCCCTCCTGACATCTGGTTTGGCTTTTTATGGATATGGTCTGCAAGCCCTACCTTTTTCAGTACGGCAATGGCGCGCTCCCTGCTTTCCTTCCTTGAAACCCCTGCCAGGGTCAGCGCCATCTCTACATTGGCAAGAACGGTCTGATGGGGGATAAGGTTATAGCTTTGAAAGACAAAACCAATGGAATTATTCCGGTAGTAATCCCAGTCCCCATCTTTATATTCCTTTGTGGAAACCCCGTTGATGATAAGGTCGCCGCTGGTATAACGGTCCAGTCCCCCGATAATGTTAAGCATTGTAGTCTTTCCGGAACCGCTCTGTCCCAGGATGGAAACAAATTCGTTTTCCCGGAAGGTGATGCTCACGCCTCGTAAGGCGTCCTGCGTGAAATCGCCAGTTTCGTAGGTTTTTATGATATTTTTTAATTGAAGCATAAGTTATCTCCTGTTCTGGCGCAGAGTATAGCAGAGAAAGATAAACTCACGGACACGGGAAGATAAACTAAAAGTAAACTAGTGTATTGCTGTTAGTTTGGATATGGATGTGTCAGTACAACAGGATTTCGTTTATCTTGGCGTGTCCTTTCCGTGATAAAATCAGGCTGCTAATAAACATACGATCACAGATCATGCAAAAACCTAAAGAAATGTGATACAATTTTATATACGTCTGAACACTATAATGAATAAGGGGGGCTCTTTTATGTTTAATATTCTTGTGGTAGAGGATAATGCAGATATGCGGGAACTGTTCTGCACTGTGCTTTCAGACAGCGGCTACCATGCCATCCCGGCTTTAGACGGTATGGATGCACTGGACATTATGGATAAGGAGTATATTGACTTAATCGTAGCGGATATTATGATGCCTAATATGGATGGATACGAACTGACCAGATCTTTGCGGGCGGCAAATTACGATCTTCCTATTTTAATGGTCACAGCCAAAGATCAGTTTGAGGATATACAGCGCGGTTTCCGGTCAGGGACGGATGACTATATGGTAAAACCCATTAATGTAAAAGAATTAGTGCTCCGCGTGGAGGCTCTTTTGCGCCGCGCAAAGATCTCCAGCGAAAAAAAGATCGTAGTGGGATCTACGGTGCTTAACTACGATGCCCTGACCGTCACTTTTCACGGACAGGAAAATACCCTTCCTCAGAAAGAATTTTATTTGCTGTATAAACTTTTATCCTATCCAAATAAAATCTTTACCCGCCAGCAGCTCATGGACGAAATCTGGGGAATGTTTTCTGAAACAGACGAACGCACAGTCAATACACATATCAACCGCCTGCGGGAGCGGTTCCGGGACTGTGAGGATTTTCAGATTGTCACTGTACGCGAGCTAGGCTATAAGGCGGTGAAAAACATTGAATAAAAAATCTCATTCAAAGCTCTGGCTGTATTTTACCGGGGTAATTTTTGCTACGATATTTTGTGTTTTTATTCTCATTACTTTGTTATGGTTTGTTTTATATCGTTTAGGTGTGGCGGGAACCGATCCCCGTGTACGGCATTTTCCTCTGCTCGTATTCGCATTAGGCAGTATTCTGCTGGGATCTGTAATTGCGTTGTTTGTGGGAAAACGAATGATCCGTCCCATTCAGAATTTCAGCAATGCATTTGACGAGATTTCCAAGGGGAATTTCAGTATTAAAGTACCTGAAGACGAACCGATTATGGAAATAAAAGAAATGGCGCAAAGATTTAACGCAATGGTCTATGATCTTTCTCATGTAGAGACACTGCGAAGTGATTTCGTTGCCAATGTATCTCATGAATTTAAAACTCCTATTGCCGCCATTGAAGGGTATGCCATGCTTTTGCAAAACCGCAGCCTTTCTCCGGAAAAACAGGAGCATTATATAGAAAAAATCCTTGATAATTCCCGCAGGCTATCCAGCCTGTCCGGCAATATTTTAATGCTTTCCAAACTGGAAAACCAGGAAATGATTTTAGATAAAACCGAATACCGCTTAGACGAGCAGATCCGCAAATGTATTCTTATGCTTGAGAATAAATGGAGCGCCAAAAATATTGATTTTGATATGGATCTGCCCAGACAGACTTATTATGGCAGCGCTCCCCTTTTAGAACAGGTCTGGACCAATCTTATTGATAATGGGATCAAGCACTCCCCGGCAGGAAGCAGTATCCGCATCTCCATCACCGATGCCCCCAAAGAGCTGATTGTATCCATTTCCGATGACGGTACAGGCATGACAGACGAAGTACAGAAGCACATATTTGAAAAATTTTATCAGGGTGATAAGGCCCATAAAGCAGAAGGAAATGGGCTTGGGCTTGCGCTGACGAAACGCATTATTGACCTGTGCAAAGGAACTATTAAGGTAGAAAGCAGCCCAGGCAAAGGAAGCATCTTTCTTGTCTATCTTCCAAAAGAATATAAGAAATAGGGCGAGGCATCCTATCAGCAGGCAGTTCGCCCAATTATCCATGGAATAGTTTACCGCAAGTTTTACTTCCTGTGCTGTAATGCCTGCCAAATATAAAAAATTAATTGTACAGCAGAAGATACCTATGTCCAAAGTTCTCAATCCTCTTATGCATTTTTATAATCAACGCCAAAAGCTTTACTGTAACTGAGAAATGCACCGGCACATTCTTTTTTCAAACCGTTGACATACCACGCGCCTCTTAGTATAATCCCGTTTGAGATTATACTAAGAGGCGTTTTAATATGGATTTCGTTCAGAATACAACCAGTCATTCGTTTTACGCCCTTATAGAATCGAGGTAATAAAAAATGGATACAACCGAATTTTTTGGCAATGAAAGAATCAGTAAAATCCTGTTTAAGCTGGCGCCGCCGGTCATGCTGGCCCAGTTGATCCAGGCTCTTTATAATATTGTGGACAGTTTATTTGTAGGAAGATATTCAGATTCAGGACTTACTGCTCTTTCCATCATCTATCCGATTCAGCTTTTAATGATCGCCCTGGCTGTAGGAACAGGCGTCGGCATCAATACGGTTATGGCAGCTAGGCTGGGAGTGGGGAATAAAAAAGAAGCCGATGAATACGCTGGCACCGGCACGCCTTTAGCTTTGGCGCTGTGGCTTCTGTTCAGCTTTGTTTGCTGGTTTTTGATGCCTGCTTATGCAAAAATGTCTACAGATTCCCCGGCTGTCATAAATGATGTAGTCATTTACGGACGAATCGTATGTGTATTCAGTTTCGGCCTATTCCTGGAAAGCATCTGGACCAAAGTGCTGCAGGCTAACGGAGATATGAAAACGCCTATGGTCGCCCAGATAGTCGGCGCTGTTACAAATATAGTTTTTGACCCTCTGTTGATTTTTGGATTATTCGGGCTTCCGGAGATGGGAATCGGCGGCGCAGCCGCTGCCACAGCAGCAGGACAGATTGCAGCGGCTCTTATTGTCATGAAAAAAGGCTTTCGAAAACCGCCTGCAAAAAAACTATTTCCCCATCATGTTTCCAATATTTTTCGCCTGGGAATGCCAAACATTTTAATGCAGACCTGCATTGTTCCTGTGATCAGCTTTAACTATGCGGCCAAAAATATTGACCGCTGCAAAAAAGTACTGAAGTCAGCCATTCTTTTCGGGCTCTCTTTAATATCCATAGGGACCATATGCTTTCTGTGTATTCCCGGACAAATGCTGCTGGTATTTACTTCAGATAAAACAGTAATCGAAATCGGAAAAATCGGCTTTCATTTTGTGGGGATCAGCTTTCTCCCGATGGTCACATCCCTGATCTTTCCTGTATTCTTTCAGGCTATAGGGGCAAGCCTTAAAAGTTCACTGCTGACTATAATCCGCACTGTCATATTATTTGTTCCTTTGGGATTTCTGTTTTCCCGTTTCGGGCTTACCTGGTTCTGGCTGACCTTTCCGGTTACAGAGATTCTCACCAGCCTGGCAGGCGCATTTTATTACCGGCAGTTTTTACAGGCAAACCGCTTATAGAATAATGGCTTCGGCTGAATTCCCTTGTAAGAATCCAGCCAGAGCGGAAAAATAGACAGAAAAACAATAGTGAGGTGATTTTCTCATGAGAATATGTGGTCTAAATAAAACAACTCTTTTGGATTATCCTGGAAAGGTCGCCGCTTCCATTTTCACGGGCGGCTGCAATTTCCGCTGTCCCTTCTGCCAAAACAGTTCTCTGGTACTCTCTCCCGATCAGGAACCGGAACTTAGTCAGGAAGAAATCCTGAACTTTTTAAAAAAGCGTCAGGGAATTTTAGATGGAGTATGCATTACAGGCGGCGAGCCCACTCTTCATAAAGAACTTTTTGATTTTTTAAAAAAAATTAAAGAATTGCAATATTCTATAAAGCTAGATACCAATGGTTCAAACCCGGCTGTAGTAAAAGAGCTGGTAAAGGAAGGACTGATTGATAAGGTTGCCATGGATATTAAAGCCTGCCCGGAAAATTATCCTAATCTCTGCGGCCTGTCCCAGGTAAACCTTAAATCCATAGAAAATACAGTGGAATTTTTAATGACTGGAGAGATTGACTATGAATTTCGCACAACCGCTGTAAAGGAACTGCATACCAAGCAGGATTTTATAGAGATCGGCCAGTGGCTTAAGGGGGCAAAAGCATATTTTCTCCAGGCTTACAGGGATTCCGAAGAAGTCCTGCAGCCTGGATACAGCAGCTTTTCCCTGGAAGAATTAAAGGAATTCCGCGGAATCCTTCTTGAAACAATCCCTTTAGTGGAAATTCGGGGGATTGATTGAACGGTACCAATATCCGCCTTTTCCTCTTTTAAGGCGGATGCTGCGGCTTTCTTTAAAGCAAGGGAACCCAAACATATTGGCCATAAATCGTTCCTGCTGGTCATATCCTCCAGGAACACCCAGTATGTAGGTTCCGTCTGCCTTCTGTCCCAGAAGGATATGGCCGAAATTGTAATATCCATACAGGAGAAATCTGTTGTTTCTAAGCGTCCAATCCCGGCGGTCAAAATGTGCCAAATCTTTTGGCTGGATCTTCCAGCAGCCTGCAATCTCCCCATCATCAAACAGCTCGCAGGGCTCCCCGATCCAAAACTGCCCCTTGCCCTGGTTTCCGCTCTGACTGCGGGATGAATTCTGGCCCGGAGCTGGCTGTGACGGATGCCGGTTCATTCCTGGCCGCAGGGGATTATTGCCTAGGCCCGGCTGCGGCGGACGAAGGGTGTTTCCAGGCATCTGTATATAAAATCCGCCTCCCGGTATGGAGTTTTCTTTCCCTGTCTGCCTCTCTAAAGTCTGGGTTTCGGAAGTTTCCAATTCCGGCCTTTCCTCATTTTCATCTTCCGCCCCATTTAATTCCTTCAAAGAAGCGTCTTTAAAATCATCCGTTTTCCCTTCCTGACTTTCCCAGTTTTTTTCTTCACTTACCCCTTTATCCACGGAAGATTGTTCCCTATCAGCGGCGGGTTGTTTTTCTTTCATTTCCAAAGCTCCCTGCCCTCTTTCCTCATGATCGCCAGTATTTTCCGGAATCTTTTTTTCCTCATTATTCTCCGCCTGGTGTTTTACAGACTGCTCCGTATCCGTTTCGGACACTGGAATAATCTTTTCCCTATCAGAATCCGCTGCCGGCAGAACCACATCTCTTCTCTCTTCCACAAGCTCTCTGAAATTTTCCGGCCGTATCGCCTCATCATCCCACTCCGTTCCGAAAAATGCTCCGTTTTCCGTTGTAAGGATCATTCCGCCTAGTTCTTTCAGACCAATGCCTGAACTTCCCATATTCTGAGAATCCGTCTGGATGGTATGTTCCACCCTGCTTTCCTGTGTTCTGCAGCTTCCCAATAAAATTCCCTCTATGAGACCGGCTCTGCGAATAAAACCATAGACCCTGCATTCCGTATTTGGTGTGAGCCCGGGGCATTGTAGATGCACCTCCAAGGTACAGCGCTCTTCCCGCTGTTCTACCTTGATAAAGCCGCAGTTTCCCGCCTTCTTCCCTTTTTGGTACTCATATACATATGCGACAAAACGCCGATATCCAGCCAAAGAGTTTCCTCCATATTTTTCATTTCAATAATATATATGAAAAAATTCCATTTTCATTCCCGGGGCTTCCCATATTTCGTATGTAAGACGGATTTATCCATTCCCGTTTATTACTCATTTAACGCGGAATAAACTGCTAAAGAAATTTTTCGTATTAGGTTCACTGCCTTGTCAGAGTCTTCCAATTCAGAGGACATAACACAGAGAATATAATCTGTCTTTTCTCCGAACACAATAGCCGCGTCATGCACAGGCACTTCAAAAAAAATTCACATATTCTCTCCTCTCCCTAAAGCTCTTCGCGGCAGCCGCCAAATGGACATGCAGGCATGTCCGCTTGGCTCGCTGCTCGCGGGAATAAAAATCTTTGCGATATTAGAAATGACCTGCAGGACGTCCCCCGCAGGTCATTTGAAAAAACTTTTTTATTTGTTTATACTTTCCCTTATTTTGCAATAAAAGATTTTCTTTTGCTTACAACATCAAAGATAACAGCTGCCAGAAGTACAAGACCCTTTACAACCTTCTGCATATTCTGGTCTGTGCCCATGATACTCATACCCTGGTTGATAATTCCCATCAGGACAGCTCCTACGATAACTCCCGGTACTGTACCGGTTCCGCCGTATGCGGAAGCGCCGCCGATGAAACAGGAGCCAATAGCGTCCATTTCATAGTTCTGGCCGTATGTAGGCTGAGCGGAAGTCATACGGGCAACAGTCAGAAGACCTGCAAGACCTGCAAGGAAGCCCATATTGGTATAAGCGATAAAATACACTCTGTTTGTATTGATACCGGAAAGCTTTGTTGCCTTCTCATTTCCGCCTACTGCATAAAAATGACGTCCCACTGTGGTCTTGCTGGTGATATAACCATACACCAAAACAACCAGAAGCACCCATACCAGAGAAGTAGGAATACCTTTGTACTGTGCCAGCTTAATGCAAACAGCCATGATCACTACAACAATGATCGCCATTTTTGCATACATAGCTGCCGCACTGCCTGTTTCATATCCGTTTTTCTTACGGTTCATATATCCGCGGATAGTAACCAGCACATAAATCAAGCTGGCAAGAATACCCACTGCAAGAGCTACCCGGTTCATTCCCTCGCTGCCGCCCAGAAAGTCCGGGATATAGCAGTTCGCACCGCCGCCGAAAAGCTTTACAAACATTTCTGATTTAATGGGAAGAGTCTTACCATTTAATACCACATTAGACAACCCACGGAACATAAGCATACCCGCCAAAGTCACGATAAACGGCGGGATACGCACATATGCGATCCAAAATGCCTGCCATGCGCCGATCAGCGCGCCGATCACAAGGGCCAATATGATAGCCGCTACGTCCGGCAGATGCATATTTTCCATGAAGATACCGCACAATGCGCCTACGAAACATACCACAGAACCAACAGAAAGGTCGATATTTCCTCCGGTCAGGATGCAGAGCAGCATACCTGTGGCAAGTACGAACACGTATGCGTTCTGAGAGATCAGGTTATTGATATTCTGCGGATATAGAATCTTTCCCTGGGTACCCCATGTAAAGAAAAGAGTGACCAGAACAAGAACGATGATCATTGTATATTTTTGAAAACCGGCTTTAAGTTTTGCTTTATCCATTGCTTACTCTCCTTTGCTTGATTTCATAATACATGTCATGATCTTCTCCTGAGAGGCTTCCTTGGCGCTTAATTCTCCGGCAATTTTACCCTCGTTCATGACATAAATACGGTCTGACATACCCAGGACCTCCGGAAGTTCCGAGGAGATCATAATGACGGATTTTCCTGCCGCTACCAGGTCGTTGATGATGCAGTAGATTTCATACTTTGCACCTACGTCAATTCCCCTGGTAGGTTCATCCAGGATCAGAACATCCGGATCTGCAAACATCCACTTGGCAAGTAGGACCTTCTGCTGGTTGCCGCCGCTTAAATTTCCTACATTTTGTTCCACTGTAGGACATTTGGTTTTCAGTTTCTCTTTATATTCCACCGCAACGGCGTATTCCTTGTCCGGGTCAATGATCCCTTTATTGCTGATTCCCTGCAGGTTTGCCAGGCTGGTATTGTTTTTAATGGAATTGCTCAGGATCAGTCCGTCTCCTTTACGGTCTTCCGTTACATAGGCCAGCTTATGATCGATAGCGTCACGGGCATTCTTTAAATGGACTTCCTGTCCGTGCAGATAAAGAGAGCCGCTGATATTGGAACCATAGCTTTTTCCGAAAATACTCATGGCAAGCTCGGTACGTCCCGCGCCCATCAGTCCGGAAATACCTACAACCTCGCCCTTCCGCACATATAGAGATACATTGTCTACAACTTTTCTCTCTGAATACAGAGGATGATATACCGTCCAGTTTTTTACCTCCATGCTCACATCGCCGATTTCCACCCCATGTCTCTTGGGGAACCGGTCCGCGATTTCGCGCCCTACCATTCCTTTGATGATCCGTTCCTCAGAAAAATCATCCACACCCTTTGTCAGTGTTTCAATGGTAGAACCATCTCGGATCACGGTAATCTTATCCGCAACATAAGACACCTCGTTTAACTTATGAGAAATAATAATGGAAGTCAGCCCTTCCTTTTTTAATTTCAGCATCAGATCCAAAAGTGCCTGTGAGTCGGACTCATTCAGAGAGGAAGTTGGCTCGTCAAGGATCAAAAGCTTCGCGTTCTTTGCCAGGGCTTTGGCAATCTCTACAAGCTGCTGCTTGCCCACGCCAATATCTTTAATATAGGTTCGGGCGGACTCTGTAAGTCCTACCTGTTTTATGTATTTTTCTGCCATTCCATAGGTTTCATCCCAGTTAATGGCGAAACTTTTTCCACGCTCATTGCCCAGGAACATATTTTCTCCGATGGTCATATAAGGTATCAGAGCCAGTTCCTGATGAATAATAACGATTCCTTTGCTTTCACTGTCTTTGATATCATGAAAGCTGCATACTTCTCCATTATATATGATGTCACCTTCGTAGGTGCCATGGGGATATATCCCCGAAAGAACATTCATCAGAGTAGATTTTCCAGCGCCGTTCTCTCCTACCAATGCATGGATCTCCCCTTCTTCTACCTGGAGATTTACATTGTCGAGCGCTTTTACACCGGGGAATGTTTTGGTGATATTCTTCATTTCCAACAGTATCTTTGCCAAAATTTCTCCCTCCAAACTTTTTATGTTATGTCACGTTCAAAATCAACAGGCGGGCGCGCTGGCCCGCCTGTAAGATAAGCGTTGCTGAATTTCTGAGATTTTACTCCTGCTTTTACTTATTCAAACTGATCCTCTGTATAGTATCCGGAATCGATCAGCAGTTCTTTATAGTTGTCAACTGTTACAGCAACCGGCTCGCAAAGGTAGGACGGGATAGCGCCTGTTCCGTTGTCGTAGGTTTCTGTATCGTTAACCGGAGCTTCTCCGCCTGTCATAATAGCGTCAACCATCTCAACAACCTTGGAAGCCAATGTACGTGTATCTTTAAATACGGACATTGCCTGCTTGCCGTCGATGATGTTCGGCATATTTGCAATATCACAGTCCTGACCGGTAATGATCGGGTATTCACCTGTGTAGTTTGCTGCAAGAGCGTTTGCTACACCAAGAGCGGTAGAGTCGTTGGAAGCGAGTACGGCATCAAGATTTGTTCCGTCTGCATAGTAGGAAGAAAGAATGTTTTCAAATCTTGCCTGTGCAGTCTCTGTTGCCCAGTTTGCAGTTGCAACTTCGTCTTTTGTCATCTGTCCGGATGGAACTACCAGCTTGCCTTCGTCAATATATGGCTGAAGTACATCCATAGCGCCGCCGAAGAAGAAGTTTACGTTGTTATCACCAGGATCACCTGTTACAAACTCAATGTTATAAGGTCCGTCTGTGTTTTCCAGATCCAGAGCATCTACGATATATTCACCCTGTGTCTTTCCAACCAGGTAATTGTCAAATGTTGCATAATAGGAAACTGCATCTGTGTTCATGATCAAACGGTCATAAGCGATAACCGGAATGTCATTTTCTTTTGCCTGTGCAAGAACGGTTCCAAGAGAGTCGCCCTCGATGGAAGCGATAACTAAAAGCTGGTCTCCGTTTGCGATCATATTTTCAATCTGGGAAACCTGGGTAGCAACATCGTTGCCGGCATACTGAAGGTCTACTTCGTATCCTTTTTCTTCCAGTTCCTTCTTCATGTTCTCGCCGTCCTGATTCCATCTCTGGAGATCCTGGGTAGGCATTGCAACACCGATGAGTCCTTTACTCTCTTCTGCGTGTACAGCGGTAGGAACCACTAATGTTCCGGCTACCATAGATGCACAAAGAACTGCTGCAAATAACTTTCTTTTCATTTTTCTTTCCTCCGTTTCCTTTTCGGGGCCTTCTGCCGTTTCGGTACCCCTTTTGATGGTCTTATTTTAACATGGCTGTTATAGGACATAGTTGCTAAGATATCGGATTTTTTCCGAAATCGCAAAAAATGTCCTGCCCAGGGCAAGACATTTTTGCAACAAGAATTTCCTATTGACTTTTTTGTTTTGCTTTATATATAACGTATATTTTTAAGCCTGTTTCCTATTCTTTATCCACATTCAGATAAACGTCCTCTTCCGAGTGGAAGCCTCCGTCTATAATGATCTCATCCATATTTTTGCTTGTAACGGAAATGGGCTGCAGCATACAGAAAGGTATCTCCTTTCCGCCATCGTTTACCGTGCTGTTGATCCGCTCCAGTTCTTCTCCCTTAGCCATATTTACCGCGTATTTGGCTGCTACTTTTGCCTGGAGTTCCACAGATTTAAACGCAGTCATAGTCTGTGTCCCTTCTACGATCCTCTGACATGCTGCCAGATCTCCGTCCTGTCCCACTACCTGCACTTTTCCTGCAAGGCGGTGCTCCGCAAGCACCCGAACCACCTGGGAAGCAATATCGTCATTTCCGCACATGATCCCCTTTACATCCGGATACTCCTTAAGCGCTTCATCCAGATAATCCACAGCCAGCTCTGCCAGCCAGCCTTCGCAGTTTACTTTATATACCACATTCAGATTGCTTCCTTCCAGTTCCTCTTCAAAACCTTCCCGAACCAGCTTTACATTATTATCCTCCTCCGCCCCCTGGATCATAAATATATCTCCCCCATCCGGAATGGCGTTTTTAAGTGCCTTAGCCATAAGCGTTCCCACACCTTTATTGTTAAAAGATACATAAAGGTCTGTATCTGCATTTAAAATCAGCCGGTCATAGGACATGGTTTTTATTCCTGCCTCTTTTGCTTTGTGCATTACCTCTGTCAGCGCTCCGCAGTCTACCGCGATAACTACCAGCACGTCCACATCTCTGTCGATCAGATATTCAATTTGGGAAATCTGCTCTTTCACACTGCCGTTTGCATTCTGTACATTTACAGACGCGCCCAGCTTCTTAGCCGTATCCACAAATACATCCCTATCCCGGATCCACCGCTCGATCACAAAGGAATCAAAGCTTAAGCCAATCTTTATTTCTCCTTCATCCGACTGACTCTCCTGCGTTTCTCTGGAAATATTTTCAGTCTCTTCTTTTCTTCCGCATCCAGCCAAAAACAGACAGGCGCAAAGAACAGCCGCAAAAATTTTTTTCCACTTTTTCATTCTCATCCCAACCTTTCCCTGTACTCACTGGGCGTCACTCCTTCATACCGCTTAAAGATCCTGCTGAAATAATTCGGGTCGCTGTACCCGCACATAGCGCAGATTTCCTTAATACTGTATTGAGGCGTTCGCAAAAGCTGCCTTGCAGCGGTCATCCTAGTTCTGGTGAGATATTCTACAAAACCTTCCCCCTGTTCCTGTTTAAACAGCTTGCTGAAATAATAGGGGCTGATGTCTACCATTCTGGATACATCGTCCAGAGAAATATCCTTCTGGTAATTTTCTTTGATATATGCCTTCGCCCTTGCCACCACAGACTCTGACTCCTTTTCCTTTGTGGTAGCCATTCCCCTGCATACGTCCTCGGTCTTTCGCTGGAACCAATTTCGCAGTTCCTCATAGTCCCGGCATCCGTGAATCTCCTTTAAATAATTTTCGCGGTAACGGAATCCATATTTAACGCCGCCTTTGAAAAACGCGCTGTATTCAATCCGCATAACCAGCTCCAGCACCTTTATCTCTATAGCCTCTCTGTATTCCTTGTAGTTATTGAGCATCCAGTCAAAAAACTGATCTGCTGCCTGGGCAGCGCCGCCGTAATCCGCCTCTATCGCTCTCTGGCAATAACTGTTTTCCAGATTTAAAGGATATTCCCCATCGTAATCCTGCACCAGCGGAATGTCATTGATATGTACCACATGGCTGCCGCTCTCCCTAAGGGCACGCAAGGCTTCCGAATAAGAATTCTTAACATTTTCCAAAGGGCATACCCTGCCGATCCCGCCTCGGAATTTACTATCAATGCGCAGCTCCATTTTGTGGATCATGTTACGCATCCTGGTCAGGATCTCCACACGTTCTTCGTATTCCACTTTTTCTTTTTCATGAGGCACTAAAAGCACGATCTGGTTTCCCATCACAGGGCCCACCAGACATTCAAAAAAGCCTTTCGCAATTTCCCGAAACTCCGGGTAAAACTTATTTGCCCGCACGCTTGCTCCCACAGCGTTTGTAAGAATTCCATTTTCCACACTGTCGCCGAATTCCACCACCGCCATAAAGGCATAGTTTTCCTTTATATTTAAAAGCTCTTTGTAATTATCCTGGTAGGTATGAAAATCATCCTGGAGCAAAAGATTATATAGATAACCGGACTCGATAATAGGCACCACTGTTTCCAGCTTTTCCCGGATCTTCAGATCATCGCTGCGCTTCTGTCTGGTCTCATCCACCTTCAGCATAGCATTGGTACACACATCTATGATCTTCCTCTTATTAATAGGCTTTGTCAAATACTCCATAACGCCCAGATTGATCGCTTCCTGGGCATAGGTAAATTTATCATAGGCGGTGATAATGATAAAAACAATATTCCGGTGAAATTTCCGGATTTCCTTAATAGCCTGAATACCGCTTAAACCCGGCATCTGGATATCCACAAAGGCGATATCCGGCCGAAAGGATTCCACCTGTTCCACCACGGCTCTTCCCGTTTTCGCACAGGCGATCTCACACTCGCTTCCAAAATTGCTTCGGATAATGTTTTTCAGCGATTCCAGCATAATGCCTTCATCATCTGCAAGTAAAATACGGTACATCTTTTTTTCCTTCCCTTAAAACTCTTTCTTACATCATACAGGCATCCCGTTAATCAAGGGGGGGTATCTGCAATACCCGCAGGGTATGGGTCATCTGTGAAAATATCCGGTATGGGTACTTCCTCACTCTTCTTCAGCCTGCTGCGGGATACGGATCACTACCTCTGTTCCCATATCCTTTCCCTCACTTTCTATGGTCAGGAGATCTTTTTGTTTATAATACAGTTCCAGCCGGCTGATCACATTGTACATTCCTACTCCTGTGGAATCTCCCGCGGTTTCCTCCCGCTGGATCTCCCCGTTTAAAATCTGGGCGATCCGTTCTTTCACGATTCCCGTCCCGTTGTCCTTTACACTGATACGGATAAACGCCGTTTCTTTCTTTATCTGCAGATGAATCGTCCCCTCACGCTCAATATTGCGGATTCCATGGTTTACCGCATTTTCCACAATAGGCTGAAGGATCATGCTTGGAACTTTACAGTCCAGAACTGTTTCATCCACGTCCGTTGTATAATGTATTTCCCCGGAAAAGCGGACATTCAGAATATATATGTAATTTTCCACTGCATCCACTTCTTCTGCGAGGGTGGCGTCATCGCTTCCTTTTTTCACGTTATACCGAAAAAATTCCGCCATACGTTCCACAAAGATGCTCGTTTTCTCCGCATCCTCCATCATGGCGAGCTGCGCTCCGGCATTTAAGGAATTAAACAAAAAATGGGGATTAATCTGAGACTGCAGATATCTTAACTGCGCCTCCTTCAGGTGAGTTTCCATAAGCAGTTCCCTTTCTACCATCTTTTGTTCTTTTTCCATGTTTTCCTTGGTAAGCTTTACGTATTCCTCCAGACTGGCTACCATAGTATTAAAGGCCCTGGTCAATACCCCTACCTCATCCTGCGCATCTGTGGGAGGCATCTTTACATTAAAATTCGCCTGACCAACTAACTTAGCTGTAGCCGCCAAGGCTCTTAAAGGTGCCGAAACATTCTTAACCATATAGTAAAGTACTAAGATGCACACTCCCATGGTCAAAATCAGCATGATTGAACTTACCGCTTCCAGGAACCAAATAGACTGCTGAAGGGTCTGGTAACTAGCTGAATTGTTTTTAAACTGCTGACCGTTCAGATCCGCTATATAAGAATTCAGATATCGGTACATTTTCAGGCATTCTTCGTAGGATGTCTTGTATTTTTCCACATTTCTTCCTCGTTTTGCTCCTACGGTTTCCGCTGTTTCTTCCAGATAGGTTTCTGACATCCTGCGGATATTCCGTTCCAAAAGTTTTACCGGATTCTCCGTCACCTGATCATTAAGCTTTTCAAACAGCTTTTTGTAGTCATCCTCGCTGCGGTAATAATCTTCTAATGTATTTGAGGTTTTTACTGTAAGGTAGTTATACATGCTCGTCTGCACATTATCCAATGAATCCGCCAATTCCGTGATATTGACATTGCTGGCATACACCGTATCCAGGGTATGCATTGTCCTGTTCACCTGAAAATACATCAGCAGATTTGTGGAAAAAAGGATTACGGCAACCATAGCTACCTGACAGAGAACCTTCGTGGCAAGCGGCTGATCCTTCCACCGGAGCTTCTTTTTCTTTCTCTCCATATTTTCCTCCTTGTGACGCGTTTTATCCACAGGACACCATGGCTGCGTCAATAATGGCAGATGTGAAGATTTACTTTCACACTCACTCTTCCTGCCCCTCCCAGTTTTCTTCGGTAATCACATCCAGATCCACCGAATAATAAGAATTTGCTCTGCCTACCTCCCAGTATTCCGTCAAAGCTTCTATGCTGTACGTTCCGATCTGTTCCACATTCATGCTCAAAGTTACGGGAATGAGGCCCTTGCCCACCGCGTCCATTATTGTTTTAGAGGTATAGTAACCGATGATCTTTACCTCGCCTACCATATTATAATCGATCATTGCCTGGTAGGCGCATTCTGTAGTCACTTCATCCATACAGACCAGGATTTGAGGCGGCCCTTCCGGATCCTGGAAAATATTACGGATCTCTTCCTCTGTGTCAAATTGACTCTGGGACATAATATTTCGGGATTGAATCTTGATCTTACGCTTTCCGTCATTCTTTTTCTCTACCGCACTGTTTATCTGTGCATAAAGCTGATTCTGCCCCAGATCCTGCTCCCAGTTTAAAAGTACCAAAACCCTCTCTGTATTTCCATCCAGCAGATTCGCTACCTGCGCTCCGTATACCTGCCCCAGCTGATAGTCGTTGATCCCTACAAAGGACTGCCTCAGACTTTGAGTAGCATCGTTTACGATCGTCACCACAGGGATCCCTGCGTTTACCGCCTCATCGATTTTCTCCTGGATTCCCTCTTCTCCATTATACTCTAATATAATTCCGTCTACCTGGGCGGCGATACTCATATCCATATAATCCGCTTTGTCATAAGCCTCTCCGCTTTCCAGACCTTTTAATTCCAAAACCGCTCCGTTTTTCAAAGCCTCTTCCCTGGCGTTATCGTATACATCCTGCCAAAAAGTGAGATTTCGGTTGTCCACGATCATTTCATACTGATATTCATAAACCTGATTCAGCTCGTCAGCCGCAACCTCTGCACTTTCCATAATTCTTCCATAATAGGAAGACATGACAAAAATGAAGAGCAATGCGATCACAATGACAGACAACATCAAAAAAATCTCTTTATTTATTCTATATTTCTTTTTCATTGCTTCCCTTTCCCTGTCTTTTTAGCACAGGCAGCCTTATCCCAATGCCATGAATCGCCTTTTTTGCTTTTCTCATTATAGCATCAATATGCAATCTTTGGTATGAAAAAGTCTATATATATGAAGATTTCCCTTTAGGATAAACAAAAAAGACATTGACTCAAGGCGTTATAACCTTCGTCAATGTCTTTTTTATCATATCACATATCTTGTATTTTACTGTTCTGCAGCTTTTTTTATGCACTGGATCGCATTTAAGCTTCTGGGATATCCAACGTAGGGTACGCACTGGGAAACTACTTTTGTTAAGAATTCCGCATCGTTTCCAAGCCTGATATTTCCCTGGGCATGAGAGATAGCCTGAGGCTCGCATCCGCCCTGGGCATACAGGAAACAAAAGGTGATCATTTCCCTCTGTTTCAGATCCAACCCTGTCCTGGTATAAAAATCGCCGAAGCAATTCGCAGCCAGCCAGCGGTTCATATGGCCTCCTTTCCAGAAATCTTTCATTCCCTCCCCAAAGATATCCACCTGGGCCTGGGAGCCTTTCTCAAGCCGGTTTTCCATGGTGGTAGTGCTTTGTCCTTCCAGCGGAAGGGAAATCCCCTGTCTGGAAAAGCATTCATTAGTCGCGTTTAAAAACGGATATACACGGCCAAATCCCAGATAATCCACTGCCTGGTAAACCATTTCTTTTACCATGACAGGCGTAAGGCCGGCCTTTAATGATTCCGGAAGCATGCATTTATAAGCGTCTATTCCCTGGCAGCCCATTAATACGGATAAGATTGCCAGATAACGTGTCTCGTCATCCAGCTGCTGCCCTGGCTCATTCACCACTTCGTCAAAGGCAAAAGCCTCCCATCTTTCCATAAATTCTGGATCTGTCCCACGGAGCTTTTCATATTCTGCCATTTTCTTTCCTTCTTTCTATGCCTGGTATGATTCACTTTAAATATCCATATGGCATTAAAATCGGCTCATGCCAGCTTTATTTCAGTTTTCCATATTCTTCGTCTGTAACTGCTTCCAGCCACTCATTGGAAGCGCCTTCTGCCGGAACTTCTATTGCCAGATGAGAAAACCAGCTGTCTTTCGCTGCCCCGTGCCAATGTTTCACTTCCGGAGGAATATTCACTACATCCCCGGGATGAAGTTCCTGGGCCTCTTTTCCCCACTCCTGGTACCAGCCTCTTCCTCCGGTTACCAGAAGGATCTGGCCGCCCTTATGGTGGATGTGCCAGTTATTGCGGCAGCCCGGCTCGAATGTCACATTGCCGACACCCACTCTCTCTGTGGTAAGCATCTTTAGATAACTCTGACCAATAAAATACTGTGCGAATGCTGTGTTCGGCTCTCCCATTTCAAATACAGCTCCGCCACCTAAGTCCTGTTTCATTTTTTCTGCATCCATGTATAGCGCCTCCTATTTTTAATATATCAATTTTATCTGTTACATATCACACCCGAACCACGCACTTACTGCGTGGTTACGGGCCAGCATGATTCAACAGGCAATTTGGCTAAAGCAAAGAGAACTTTAAATGTCAAATTGCCCGTTACTGGTCACCGTGTGGCCAGTAACATTTATCTTTTTTGTCTGTATATATTTTATTACTGGCAAAGACAAGAGACAAATGCTTAGTTTACATGGATGATCATGCTTGGGAGGTATGATTACAAAATATTATCCGCCTTATTCCCCTTTATTTTGCAAGATATAATAAGTTCCCTTTGATTTTCCTTCTTTCTTTAACAATTCTAAATTCGTTAATTCTCTTAATATCTTTAGTACCCTTGATTCTTTTATATCCAAAAGTTTCTGCGCTTCTTTATTAGTTATCATTCCATTCTTTTCAACATATCCTATGATCTTTTTTTGGCTTGCATTTAGCTTTTCCCGTACTTTTCCCGTATTTTTCCCGTACTTTCACCTGATTTACCCTCTATATCCGAATATCCCGGACTTCCAGCATCATATCCAGGTTTAGCCTGTCCAAAATCAAACGAATAATCGGCATCCAACGGAACTATAATCCTGAAAATATCTCCTTCGATAAACAAATCCAATCTCCAACAGTTCCTGCGCAATTTTCTTACTCTTCACCCGAGCAAGAAACATTTCCTACTCTATTCCATCAAATAACCGCTCAAAATTTATTATAATATGTGGAAAATGCATCAAATGTAGGTTGCTGCAGTTTTCATTTGTAATTGTATCTATCAAAAAATATTTAGGAATATCATTTTCATAATCCAGTTCATATATCTCTACTGATTTATTTTTTATATCAACGATCCAGTATTCAGGAATTTCTTCGCTGCGATATATTTCTTTTTTTTCTGTTTTATCATATTTTGCGGTTGATGGCGAAAGCACTTCTAAAACAAATTGCGGCGCGTTAATAAAGCTATTTCCTTTACGCCCTTTTATCTGACAATTAATAGACGCATCCGGAATCACACGTTTTTCGCTTCCATCATCCATTTTCCATCTGTATTCCACATTATCAGGAAATACCCGGCACGTACTATCCTTTAATTGAGTGTGGACCATTGTAATAAAATTAGTAATTACGATTGAATGTTCCGGTGATGCTCCAGACCTACCATAAATCTGTAAATCTAAACTCATATAATCACCTTCCTTCCATACCTTTTCTTCTCGTTCCCTTTACTGCAATCAAAGTATAGCACAGCATTTTAGGTTTGTTAACCTACTCTTTTTGCTGTTCCTGCGCATCTTCCTTTAGCACCTCTGTTTTAATCCAGCAAGAATTCACCCCTCCAGATACCGCTCCCATATATTCTCCTGGTATCCCGCTTTCCGGCTTTTTTGTATCTCTCCGGCCGTTTCCAGAAGCTCTTCATCCTGGATCCGCTCCAGCATTTTCAGGCGTTTTGCAGAGATTTCTTCCCCGGATCTGGCATCCTGATAATCCCGGGCGCTCATGTGCCAGTAGGAGAATTCCCCCTTATAATACTGTTTCACTTTCTGGGCGATCAAAAGCCCCTCCGGGTCGAAATCCCCTGCATAATATACCTTAACCCTGCTCTCCCAAAGCAGGTCCAAAAACAAAACCGCGCTCAGCCTGGGCTGGCCGTTCATACACATACAGGCCCTGCCGCCTTTCCACTTCCGGCAAAGCATGGCGTAAACCGAAGGGTTCTCCACAATGTAGATCACATTTTCCGGACAAGTCACCCTTTCCCATCTGGCCAGTGCTGCCAGGGGAACCTGGAGCATCTCTCCCTCCTTAAAGAACCCCGCCATCCCTTCATGAAGGATTCCATCCTTTCTCCATACCCGAACGCCGCAGAGCATAACCGAATTAGAAATATCGTCCCGCAGGATCCCCACAGATAAATATTTTCTCTGTTTTTTCAAGGCAGGAAATAAAACTTCTCTTTCTTCTTCCTCCTGCCGTTTTCCCGTTTCCCAGTCAACCACCATGGAAAGAAGCTGGCCATCCTTTGTCCCATCGTCAAAAGCATGTGGATTTCCCGTGAGCATGGCGGCAAACACCGCAAGATATTCCGCCTGTCCCTTCCTAAAAGGCAGATTTTCCAAAATCTTCACTCCAAGGCGCAGGATACGTCTTAATTCTTCCACATCCTTCCGGCTTTCCTGATACCGTTTCCATAGGTAGGCCCGGTCTTCTCCTCGTTCTTCCTTAAGCTTCTCTATCCATTCTCGTCCCAAAAGTGTCCCGCAGCCTTCCATTTCCTCTTCCAGGATCTGTTCCCAGTCCTTTTTTTCTTTCTCCCGCTGTTCCCGCTTTCCAGTCATCTCTTCCTGAAAATAGAACTCCAGGATATCCTTTGG
>DWYZ01000175.1 GCA_019118425.1 Candidatus Blautia faecavium
CTTTGATGCAGCCGAATTTAATGAACGGGCTGATATCGTCCCAATATTTTTCATAGGATTCTCTGTCTGTCTTACACATTCCTGTAAGTTTGTCCGCTACCTTTTTAGAAATATACTCGGAAATTTTTTTCACGAACCCATCATTCTGCAGTGCGCTTCTGGACACGTTCAAAGGCAGATCCGGGCAGTCGATCACTCCTTTCAGGAGAAGGAGGAATTCCGGGATCACTTCTTTGATATTATCTGCAATAAACACCTGGTTATTGTATAACTTAATTGTTCCCTCTATGGAATCATACTCTGTATTGATCTTCGGGAAATACAGGATTCCTTTCAGATTAAAGGGATAATCCATATTCAGGTGAATCCAGAACAAGGGCTCCTTATAGTCTAAAAATACCTTGCGGTAAAATTCTTTATATTCTTCATCCGTACATTCGTTAGGATGCTTCATCCACAACGGATGAGGATCGCTTAGGGAAACCGGACGTTTATTGATCTTTACTTTATCCTTTGCAGGAGAAACCTCTACTGTCTCCTTTTCACCTTTATCGTTTTCTCTTTCTTCTGTTTTCGCTTCTTCATGGATCCGTTCTACGATCACATCATCGTCTTTCAGATCCGCCTCATCTATGGTCTCGTATTCCTGAGGCGCATTTGCCTTAGAAAGATAAATATCCACCGGCATAAAGGAACAGTACTTTTCTATTACTTCACGCATACGGTATTCATTAGAAAACTCTACACTGTCTTCGTTCAGGAAAAGTGTGATCTCCGTTCCTACTGTATCTTTATTTCCATCCTGAAGTTCATACTCTGTTCCTCCGTCACTGGTCCAATGTACCGGAACCGCTCCCTCTTTATATGAAAGAGTATCAATATGCACTTCGTCAGCTACCATAAAGGCAGAATAAAAGCCCAGGCCAAAGTGACCGATCATCTGATCGTCTGTTGTCTTATCTTTATATTTTTCCAGGAATTCTGTTGCACCGGAAAAGGCGATCTGTGTGATGTACTCTTCCACTTCGTCAGCAGTCATACCGATACCGTTATCAATAAATTTCAAGGTTTTTTCTTCCGGATTTACGATGACTTCTATTTTTGCCTTGTAATTTTCCGGAAAATTATATTCTCCCATAAGCTCCAGCTTTTTCAGCTTGGTAATGGCATCGCATCCATTGGATACCATTTCACGTACAAAAATATCATGATCAGAATACAGCCATTTTTTTATAATAGGGAAAATATTTTCGCTGTTAATTGACAAACTGCCATGTTTTACAGACATTTCTCGACACTCCTTTATTTTCTATTTTTTCTCTTTCTGACACAATTTACTCACACGGAGTACGCTGCCTTTACATATGCATCCGAATCACACACCTGCTGCGCAGTTACGGACCAGTAGACTTAAGCAGGCAATTGGCTAAAGCAAACTTTAAATGCCAAATTGTCCGGTTACTGGCCAAGTTACGACCAATAACACGTTGGCTGCGTCATCAAGAGAGATTTGGAAGTTTCCTCCCAAACTTTAGCTTTGATTACTATAGTAATACGGCTGCCGTAAAAAGTCAAGGAAAATTTAGCACTCATTAAAATTGAGTGCTAACAAATTGCGTGAATCAAAACAAAAGGCACCGTCCAAAGACGATGCCTTAATCAGCAACTATGCTTATCTCTTTTTACGGTATATAACCACACCTGCCACGCAGGCTACTGCTACCACAAGAAGGATCACGAAAGGAATAATATTAGTATTATCTCCTGTCTGTACCGCGTTTCTTCCCTGCGCTGCACCTGTAGGAGTAGGCGTGATAGTCTGGGCTGCTGCGTTTGCAACAGTAAAGGTCACGCTCTTGGTATCCTGTGCACCTGTATTTACCCAGTTGCTTCCATCGTATTCCTGCTCGTTAAATACAACAGATAAGGTATAGGTTCCGGCACGGGACATACGGAAGGTTGCGCTATAGGGAGCCGCCTGCCAGCTGTTGGTATTCGCGATTGTCCAGTTTAACGGAATATAACGGGTATCCCCTTCTCCTGGATCATTATTATCCATTCCGGCGCCTACTGCAGTAAAGGTGATCTTACTTTCTGTAGTATACTGGCCGTTGGAAGAAATTCCTGTAATGGCGTTATCATCCGCTGACGCGATTTTTAAAGAAGATCCCTCTACACCCACTCTTACAGATGTGATCAGGCTTACATCATTGGGATTTTCTACGCCGTCCGGAAGTGTAACTCTTCCTCTAACAGCAAAATTCTGAGCTTCTCTGCTGCTTGGATCATAAGCGCATCCTCTTACATCCCAAGTCACACTTGCATTTAAGTTTCCTTCAGAGGTAACGATCACAACTGTTGCTGGAAGCTTTAAGCCCTGTACAGACTTTTCTGTTCCATTGGCAAGGCCTGTGATCTCCGCCGGATTCTGGATACTCCTTAAAATATTTCGTGGTTCTGCAGTGACATTAAAGTATGCGTTTACCATTCCGGCAGCACCTTCTTCATTAGGTATCTGGATTACTTCCAGGTACTCACTTTCTTCCAGTCCTCTTTTCGGCTGTACTGTGAAGGTTGCACTTTCTCCAGGTGCGAGTTCTATGTCGGAAAGATTTCCAATATTGAAGAAATCGCTCTCAGGCTGTGTCAGATTCAGCGTTCCGGTACCGTTATTGGTAACAGTAACTGTCTGTGCTTCAGGCGCCTCTGTATAGCCTGCCTCTCTGCTTCCGAAGTCTAAAGTATCAGGTTCTACCGTAAGGCTATAGGTCAGTTCCTGCTCTGCCACCTGTATTGCCGCTGTAACAGAGGTGAGCCTGTTATTGCTGTTGTCAGTAATATAAATGGTATCCTCATAAGTTCCTGCCGTAAGTCCGGTCTTAGGCTGCACAGTAAATGTAGCAGTTCCTCCTGCAGCCAGTTCGGTAACGGAAAGCGCTCCCACTTCAAAATTCTCTGCTGTGGGCTGTGCCAGCGTAACCGTCTCTGAACCATTATTCGTAAGGGTAACCGTCTGAGCTGCCGGCGCACTTTCGTAGCCCTCTGTCACTTCCTGGAAGGTGAGCCCTGTCACATCTGCACTCACGGAAGGCTGTGCAGGCTCTTCCGCCTCAGTTACTTTTACAGATGCCGTAACCTTTACCTGAGCGGCATCTTCATTCTGTACGGCGAATACAAGTTCTTCGCTGTACTCTCCCACGGAAAGTCCCACCTTAGGCATAACGGTAAATTCCAGGGAACTGCCGGCTGCCACTGTCAGATCAGAATCATTCCCTGCAGTGATATCAAAATACTGAGACTGAGGAATAACCAAGGTAACATCCGCTGTACCGGAATTAGAAATCTGTACCTTCTGACCTTCTGTTACCTGTGCGTATCCATCTGTAAGATCAGAAAAAGTAAGACTCTGTGTATCTGCCGTAATTTCCGGCGCGGCAGCGGCTGCTGCCTCTACATTAACGGAAGCCAGGAAAGATGCGGAAGTCCCTTCTTCACTTTCATAAGTAATGGTATCTTCATATGAGCCGGGCTCAAGTCCTTCTCTGGGCTGGATCCAAAGTGTTACCTCTTCTCCTGGTGCCAGAGTGTCATCAATATCCTGGACCATAAAATGCTCCGGACTGATCTCATTAAAATTCAGATCTCCAGTTCCAGTATTGCGTACCACCACATACTTGGCAGACGTGGCATCTTCTGTGCCCTCTTCTACTGTACCGAAATCTACTGTATCGCTGCCGTCTTCCGGCTCGGCCTCCGCCGAATAGGAGACTGGCTCCTCCTGTCCTGTGTTGGATGATTCTCCATTTTCTTCCGGAATTACTAAGGATTCCTCGTTTCCAATGACGATCTCCTCTTCTGATGTTTCCGGAACATCAATAACCTGTTCTTCTTCTGCCGGTGCCTCCTGTACAGCTTCTTCCTGTGTTTCTTCTCCAGGAATTTCCTGTACTTCATCTGTGGTACCCACTTCTGCTTCTCCAGGTTCCGTTGTTTCTTCAGGAGCAGTTTCTTCTGAAGACGAAGTATCTTCGCTTTCTTCAGGATCCTCTTCTTCAACGCCTTCTCCTGCAGCAGCTACTGTTTTGCTCTCTGCGGTAAGGCTGCCTGTTACGCCTTGATCCTCCAGTCCTGTGATCTTCAAAACAATCACAGAGCCCAGGTCCTCTTCGGCTACTGTGTAGGTTTTCTCTGTTCCTACTTCCGTAAGTTCTTCCCCGGTCTTTCTTGACCACTGGAAACTTACGTAATCATCTGACATCCCTTCCGGAGTCACCTTCTTGTAATTTGCACTTAAGGTCTTGCCTACTTCCGCTGTTCCTTTCAGTCCCAGTTTTCCGCCCAATTCTCCAGAAGGCGCGGAAGCAAATACTAGTGACGGAAGCATCGTTATCACCATAAGCAAGGTCATGAACATCGCTAATATTCTTTTTGTTCTCATAACCATCCTCCTTTTCCCTTTCCATTTGTCTAATATTGTACCGTATTTTCCTCTCATCCACAAGTAAACTTTCTATAAAAAGTCCTCTTAAGGCCAAGGGGCTGCTCCTGCCGAGTCCGTAGGCTTTTTCTTTCGTATATAAGATCAGGGTCTTAAGGACACAGGCATAAGAACTCCTGTCTTTTATGTTTTTATTGTAGCATACGGGGTTTTATATATGTAATTTGAATTTTCCCGGGGAGTTATCCTTCCACAATAAGGTAGCCCCCTCCTGGAAGCGGAAATACTTCACTGGCATCCGAAAGTTCTTCTGCGGTCATATTTCCTACATCCGCCCCCATCTCTTCCAGATATTTCCTTACGTCTTTTAAAGAATCTACTGTCACTGCCATACAGTCTTCCAGAAATTCTTCCGCCTCTTCATAAGTTTCCGCTACCGGCTTGTCATAAAGCTGGGACTGGTTTTTCAAAAAGGTTTCTACACATTCTTTTGTATACATCTGAGCACCTCCGAAATTTCTCCTTTTGCAGAAATTAATTTTCTCAGGACAGGTTCCACCCTCTCTGTCTCATAATTCGCCGCTTGGCGCACTCCTTCTTTCGAATGCTTCATAGCAAAGCTGTAAGGAACGCATTTGAGCATTTCGATATCATTGTACTCGTCCCCAAACACAAGGCACTCCTTGGGGCCGGCATTTAACAGCTCCTGAAATTTTTTTATTCCTTTTGCCTTATTCGTTCCAAATGGGATAAAGTCCAGCCAGGCATAACCTGAGGTTACCACCGTACATCTGTCTGAAAACCGCTCTCGCCAGTAACGGATGGACTCCTCCGTCATTCCTTTTTCTTCATAAACAGCCAATTTTATACAAGGCTCTGTGATCTCATCAAAGTCCTGTATAAACTTGCAATTGGTCTTTACCGTTTTTGTCATCAGGTCAATATAGCCCTGCGTTTTCGGGCGTACATAATAAAAGTCCTTTGTAGAGCAGGAAAATTCCGCTCCCTCTTTTTCATACACAGCCTCCACAATTTCCCGCACAAGCGCAGGATCAAAAGAATCTCTATATAAAATCTTCTCATTTTGAACCGCCATTGCTCCATTCTCGCAAATAAAAGCCATGTCCTTTAGAACAGGCTCAAAAAGCAGCTTCATATTGGCATACTGCCTTCCGCTGGCCGCCACAAAAAGGATCCCCAGCTTTTTCAGTTCCCTGATCAAAGGAAAAATTTCCTCCGGCAGCTTCTGAGCACCGTTCAGCAAAAGAGTTCCGTCCAAGTCACTTGCAACTAGTCTGATCATATTCCTTCCCTTTCGTATATTTTCAGCAGATCTTCCGGTTTCTCTGCAATGCAGTCCGCGCCGCTGGATAAAAGTTCTTCTCTGTCTCTGAATCCCCAAAGAGCCCCTACCGTATACATGCCGGCAGCCTTTCCCGTCTCCATGTCCGTACGTGTGTCTCCTACATACATACATTCTGACGGAAGAACGCCGAAGGTTTCCGCGATTTTAAGCGGTCCCGCAGGAGACGGCTTTCTGGGTATCTCATCACTCTGTCCTAAAACTATATCAAAATCCTCTCCGAACATCTGGCGAATTACCTTTACCGCCGCCGGATGAGGTTTATTAGAACACACAGCCAGCCTGGCGCCTCTTTGTTTCAGCGCTTTGATCGTCTCGGGCATTCCCTGGTAATGGGTTACTTTGTACATAGGATCCGCCGCAAACATATCCCTGTACATTTTTTCCGCCTCTTCCTGATATTTCAGCTCCGGGTCCCCTGCGTCCTTCAGGCACCTTTCTATGAGCATATGTGCTCCTTCCCCGGAATAGTATTTAAAGTCCTCTACTTTCAGCGTCTTTAACTGCAGCTTTTTCATGATCACATTGGTCACATACGCCATGGACTCCAATGTATCCGCCAACGTTCCATCTAAATCAAAAATTCCTGCTCGCAACATATCCACTCATCCTCTCAGATCAATTCCCAACTTTTTCATTTCATAAAAAAGCCTTCCTGCCGGAAGTCCTACCACGTTCCAATAATCTCCGCATATCTTCCGGACATAGCCTCCGAAATATCCCTGGATCCCATAGCTGCCGGCCTTATCCATTCCTTCCCCGCTTTCCACATAACGGCGTATCTCCTTTTCTGATACAGGATAAAAGGTAACATCCGTGCATTCACAGAAGGTACAAGGAGGCCAATCCTGCGCTTTTGGTCTTAACACGCTGACTCCCGTATAGACCTGATGTGTCTGTCCCTGAAGTTTTTTAAGAGTACAGACCGCATCTTCTCTGTCTTTGGGTTTTCCCAGGATCTTATTTTCGTAGGACACCACTGTATCCGCACCGATCACTATACAGTCTTCCTGTATTTTTTCCGCCACAGCCCCTGCTTTTTTCAGGGAAAGCTCCTTTACCAGTTCTTCAGGGGAAGTCTGAGCGGAAATTTCTTCGCAGTCTGCTGTCATTACCGAGAACTCTACTCCCGTCTGCGCTAAGATCTCCCTTCGCCTCGGAGATGCGGACGCTAAAATAATTTTTCTCATAATTTCCTCTTTCTGACGCATTACACTGCGTCAATAATGGTAGATTTGGAAGTTCACTTCCAAACTTTCCTCTTTCTGACGCATTATTACTCACGGAGTATGTTGACTGCGTCAATATATGGTAGATTTGGAAGTTTGCTTTCGCATTTTTACCTCCTACCGCTTCATAAGTATACCTCCTGTCGTAAAATGTCGCAACTGTTTTATCCATAATCCAAGATTCTTATACATTCAACCCTTTTCTTTTTGTCCCAAAAGTATTACAATAGATAAATAATCTTGATAATTCCAGAAAGGGGAATGTGACTATGGCAAAATTAAATAAATATTGGGGATTTGTAGCCTTAGGCGCTGTTACTGCAGCCGCTGCAGGAGCCATTGCAGCTTTCATGACGAAAAAAAATTCTCCCAAAGAAATCTTGGACTACGAAGAGGACTTTGACGAAGATCTCGATGGACTCTCTGATGAAGAAGACGGGGAAGAAGCCGAAAAATCAACAGAAGATTTTGTCGCCTGGGACGAAAACGAAGAAGCAGAAGAAGCCGCCGCTCCTAAGGAAGAAACAGAAGAACCAAAACAAGAAGAAAACATTTCTGAGAATGAGGTTTCCGAAGAAGAGCCCCCGACTGCAGAAACAGAAAAAGAAGAATAAGAAGAAAAAGAGCTGCGTTTGAAAGCGCAGCTCTTTTTTCTTAAGCCTCTTTAATTTCCAGTACTTCCATAGGACAGGCCTTAGCGCAGATTCCGCAGGCAATACATTTGCTTGCATACTCTTTTCCTTCCGCTTTTACGATAACGCCGAAAGGACAGGCCTCCACACATTTTCCGCAACCAATACATTTCTTTTTATTGATCATGTAAACGCCTTTTGCGTTCTGTGTGATGGCTCCCTCCGGACAGGCCTTGGCGCATTTGCCGCACTGTACACAGACTACCGGCTTCGGCGTCACGCCGTCTTTTTTCACATCAATGCGGATGCAGGAATAATCCTCATGATACTCCTTGTAAAAGGCCTCTGAACAGGCAATGACGCATTCCTTGCATGCCATACACGCATCCTTTTTCGCTACATTAAGCTTTTTCATCCTTGTATCCTCCACTTAAATATCTGCCCTCCTTATATGACCTGGAGGGCTTTTAGGTTTATTAGCAAAGGGGATTTCCCTTTGTTTTTTCTTTCTGATTCCTTCAGGCTTTCGGGAGCTTAAAGGAACTTTTCAGAGAAACGATCCTGTTAAATACAGGCGCTTCTTCTTTCGAATCATGAATATCTGCACAGAAAAATCCGTTTCTCACAAACTGATAGCTGTCGTATCCCTTCGCATTCATAAGGGCCGGCTCTACATAGGCTTTCACCACAGTAAGGGAATTCGGATTCAGGTTCAGGGAGCCGTCTTCTTTATTATAGACGCCTTTTTCCTCATCCACGATATTTTCGTAGAGACGTACCTCCACTTCGCCGGCATTGGATGCTTCCACCCAGTGAATGGTACCTTTTACTTTACGCCCGTCTGGAGCATGGCCTCCCTTGGTCTCGGGATCATAAGTGCAGTGTACGGTCGTTACCCTTCCATCTTCATCTGTCTCATAGCCAGTGCAGGTTACAAAATAAGCATTCATCAGGCGGACTTCCGTTCCCACAAAGAGACGTTTATATTTCTTAGGAGGATCCACCATGAAATCCTCTCGTTCTATATAAAGCTCTCTTCCAAAAGGAACCTCTCTGGATCCCAGTTCTTCGTTTTCCATGTTATTGGGAGCGGTGAGGTATTCAATCTGTCCCTCAGGGTAATTGTCGATCACCAGCTTGATAGGATCCAGTACTGCCATCATTCGGGGACGTTTCAGCTTCAGATCTTCCCGGATACAGTACTCCAGCATAGCATAGTCCACAGAGCTGTTCGCCTTGGAAACACCGCAAAGGTCCACAAACATTTTAATGGATTCCGGTGTAAACCCTCTGCGGCGCAGAGCAGCGATAGAAACAAGGCGCGGATCATCCCAGCCGTCTACGATCCCGTCTTCCACCAGTTTTTTAATGTATCTTTTTCCTGTGACCACATTGGTCAGATACAGCTTCGCAAACTCGATCTGCTTAGGCGGATGGGGATATTCCAGTTCTCTCACCACCCAGTCGTATAATGGTCTGTGGTCTTCAAATTCCAGGGTACAGATGGAATGGGTGATTCCCTCAATAGCGTCCTCAATGGGATGAGCGAAATCATACATAGGATAAATACACCATTTATCCCCTGTATTGTGATGGGTCATATGGGCCACACGGTAAAGGACCGGATCGCGCATATTCATATTAGGAGACGCCATGTCGATCTTTGCCCTTAAGACTTTTTCACCGTCCGCATATTTTCTATCTCGCATTTCCTGAAAAAGCCGGAGATTTTCTTCTACGCTTCTGTTGCGGTAAGGACTTTCTTTTCCAGGCTCAGTAAGAGTTCCCCGGTACTGACGGATTTCATCTGCTGTCAGGTCGCACACGTATGCCTTTCCCTTTTTAATCAGTTTAACTGCTGCCTCGTACATCTGGTCAAAATAATCTGAAGCAAAAAACAGCCTGTCCTCCCAGTCTGCTCCCAGCCATTTAATGTCTTCCTTAATGGATTCCACGAATTCCGTTTTTTCTTTGGTGGGATTGGTATCATCAAAACGCATGTTAAATTTTCCGTTATATTCTTTAGCAAGGCCATAATTTAAAAGGATGGACTTGGCATGACCAATATGAAGATAGCCGTTAGGTTCCGGCGGAAAACGCGTATGCACCGTATCATAAACACCCTCAGCCAAATCTTTATCAATGATATTTTCAATAAAATTTTTAGAAACCGCCTCGTTCTCCATTTCTTTCCCTCCTAGAGTACTCTTGGTGCCCTTTCTCCCGGCATACCGGGGAGAAGCGCCCTCTTAGTTTATTTATCTTATCATACTACAGAAACTTTTTAAAGAATTTCCTTAAAAATCCCATGTAAAAGAAAAAGCCCTTGAAAATTCCAAGGGCCTTTCAAGCTGCTGACGGGAATTGAACCCGTGACCTCCGCCTTACCAAGGCGACGCTCTACCGACTGAGCCACAGCAGCATTTCCAGCGGAGTATTTTTACCGCTCACAGTTGATAATCTTACCAGACAAAGATCAGATTGTCAACACTTATTTTTATATTTTTTTATACAATCGCGAATTTTTCCTTTTATCCTCTGGAGGGCATTGTCAATGGACTTGGGTGGTCTGTTTAAAAGCTCTGCGATCTGCACATATCCATAGCCTTTGAGATAATAATCCAGCACCTTGTTTTCCATAGGGCTTAAGGCCTGCGCGATTTCCCTGCGCAAAGCCTTTGTACTTTCCTGATCAATGATGATGGATTCCGGGTTTTCCGCCCACAGCTCTCCCAGCTTCTCCTCTCCCTCTTCTTCGCTTAACGATACATACGTATTTAAAGGCAGATGTTTCTGCCTATTGGAGTTTTGAATGGCACTGTAAAGCTGCCGGTCAATGCACAGACCGGCAAAGGTACGAAAGGACGCGTCCTTGTCCGGCTGGTAATCACGGACCGCCTTAAACAGTCCGATCATGCCTTCCTGAATCAGGTCGTCCGTCTCTCCCCCGATTAAAAACATTGCCCGGGCTTTCTGGCGTACCAGATCCTTATATTTTCCAACCAGATAATCTGATATTCCGGATTCTCCTGCCCGAAGGCGGCGAATCAGTTCTTCATCCGTATCCTTATCGTATCCACCCATCACGCAGATTTCCCCTTATCCGGCATGCAGCCTTTGACGCACAATCTCATAGGCCAGCACTCCTGCCGCCACAGACGCGTTTAAAGAATCAATATCCCCCTGCATGGGAATAGAAGCCACGAAATCGCAGGCCTCCCGCACAAGACGGCTTACCCCTTCGCCTTCATTCCCGATCACAAGTCCTATAGGACCGGTCAGATCCAATTTATACATACTTTCTCCGCCCATGTCCCCGCAGACAAACCAGATTCCCTGTTTTTTCAGTTCCTCTATAGTTTTTACAAGGTTTGTAACTTTAGCCACAGGAGTATAATTTAAAGCTCCCGCAGAGGTCTTAGCCACTGTAGAAGTTAGGCCCGCGGCCCTTCTTTTGGGTATGATCACTCCATGGGCACCTGCAAGGTTCGCGGTACGGATGATCGCCCCCAGATTATGAGGATCCTCAATATTGTCCAAAAGGAACAGAAAAGGAGCTTCTCCCTTTTCTTCCGCTCTTTTCAGTATATCTTCCACCTGAGCATAAGCATAAGCCGCCGTCTGGGCGATCACTCCCTGGTGGGCTCCTGTTTCGCTGAGCTGATCAAGTCTCTCCCTGGAAACAAAATTCAAAATCGTATCTTTTTTCCGCGCTTCCCGGATGATGGTGCGCACAGGCCCATCCTGACAGCCGTCCAGCACAAACAGCTTATCTACTTCCCTGCCGGACCGGAACGCTTCCAATACAGCATTTCTGCCTTCTATCTGTTCACTCATAATATCCTCTTTCTGACGCGCTTGCCGCGTCAATACTGGTAGATTCGGAAGTTTACTTCCAATCTTGATCCTCTCCGATTCCCAGGCGGATAAGGGCAAGCATCCGTCCGAAATCCTCTTTTAAATACAGGTATCCCATCAGCGCCTCAAACCCTGTTGCCCGCCGGTAATCCGCCATGGTGGCATGCTTTGCCATAGTGGGGGAATGGGCGTTTCTGCCTCTTTTATATACCCGTTCTTCTTCCTCTGTAAGGACAGGCTCGATGACCTCCATCATCTTAGACTGGGCTCCTGCTTTTACCAGGGCGCTTGCCTGTCTGTGAAGACGGTTTACCGGACAATTCGCCTTTTTTACAAGGATCGTCCGTATCACGAGATCATAAATCCCATCACCGATATAAGCAAGAGTCAAAGGAGAATACGTGCGCAGGTCTTTATCCTCAAGGTGAAACAGGCGGTTTAATTCCTTTAAACTCTCTGCCATTTTACACCTTCCCGCGTATCTTTAAGGAGAATGCCTTTTTTCAGCAATTCGTCCCTGATCTCGTCGGCCCTGGCAAAATTCTTTGCCTTTCTTGCCTCCTGGCGCTCTTCGATCAGATCCTCGATTTCCTTATCCAGCATCTCTTCTTTTTTCTCCGTGATGATCCCCAGCACATCGCAAAGCTTTTTTAGTATCTCAAGGAGACCATCGGCAAAGGCGCCGGAGCTATCTTCCTTTACATTCGTATTGGAGAACTTAACAAGCTCAAAGACCGCGGCTATGGCATCCGCTGTGTTAAAGTCGTCATCCATTGCTTCCTCAAACTTGGTCACATAGGCTCCTGCTTTTTCCAGGAGCTCTTTTTCTTCCTGCGAGAGCGGTTCCTGGTTCGCCTGTTTTTTATCCTGGAGGCGGCCGGCGCACTCGCGGATGCGCTCAAGGGCGTTTTTCGACGCTTCCATCAGATCAGCGCTGAAATTCAGAGGGCTTCTGTAGTGTGCGCTGAGCATAAAGAAGCGGAGCACCTGCAGATCATACTGCTGGCTGATCTCCCGCACAGTACGGAAGTTTCCCAAAGACTTGGACATTTTCTTATTATCAATATTTAAAAACGCATTATGCATCCAATATTTAGCGAAGATCTTTCCATTGCAGCACTCGCTCTGGGCAATTTCGTTTTCGTGATGAGGGAAGATCAGGTCCTCTCCTCCTGCGTGGATATCAATCTGCTCTCCCAGATATTTTTTCGACATGACAGAACACTCGATATGCCATCCGGGGCGTCCCTCACACCAGGGTGATTCCCAGTAGGGCTCCCCTTCTTTCTTTGGTTTCCACAGTACGAAATCCAGCTCGTCTTCCTTCTGTTCTTCTCCGGATACCTTAAGCGCCCGAAAGCCGGACTGAAGGTCATCCAGATTTTTATGGGATAATTTTCCGTATTCTTTAAAATTTTTTACCCGGAAATAAACCGTCCCGTCCTCCGCAGCATAAGCGTATCCCTTATCGATCAAAGTCTGGATCATATCGATCATTCCCTGGATCTCCTCTGTAGCCTTTGGATGGGTAGTGGCGGGAAGGATATTCATTCCTTCCATATCCTTTTTACATTCATCGATATAACGTTCGGAAATTTCCTGGGCGCTTACCCCTTCTTCGATCGCCTTTTTTATGATCTTATCATCTACGTCTGTAAAGTTTGAGACATAGTTCACTTCATAGCCTTTATATTCCATATAACGGCGCACGGTATCGAAAACGATCATAGGGCGGGCGTTCCCGATATGGATCAGATTATATACGGTGGGCCCGCATACATACATCCGCACCTTTCCATCTTCCAAAGGTACAAATTCTTCTTTTCTGCGGCTCAGCGTGTTAAAAATCTTCATTTCTGTTCTCCTTCACTCATTATTTAAAAGGCAAACTGCCTGTGCGGCGATTCCCTCTTCTCTGCCGGTAAAACCAAGCTTTTCTTCTGTGGTTGCCTTGATATTTATGCAGTCCTTTGGAATGCCCAGGGCTTTCGCCATATTTTCTTTCATTTGGGGGATATGCGGAGCCATCTTCGGTCTCTGCGCAATAACTGTAGCATCGATATTTCCAATGGAAAATCCATGGCTCTCCAGCAGATCTCTTACTTTCTCCAGAAGCAGGACGCTGGAAATCCCTTTATAAGCCGGATCCGTGTCCGGGAAATGCCGGCCGATGTCTCCCAGGGCCGCCGCGCCTAAAAGAGCATCCATCACCGCATGCAAAAGGACGTCCGCATCGGAATGCCCCAACAGTCCTTTTTCAAAGGGGATCTTCACTCCTCCTATGATCAGATCTCTGTCTGGTATCAGTCTATGTACATCATAACCCATTCCCACGCGCATTATTATTCTCCTTTAATATCCAGCATTTTTCTTACCCGCATGAAGCTCAGTCTTCTTCTCACATAAGGGGAGAGCCTCAGGCTCAAAGGAATGATCTCTTCCTTAAGTCCAATGTCATACACACTTGCGGTACATCCCGCCTTTTCCAAAAGATGGGCCATCTCCTCCTCATCCGGAAGCTCTTCGATAATGTCCGCGATCTCTTCCAGATGTCTTTCCAGCACATTAGGCTGTACCTGTAAGAGCAGCTCCGGCTCATTTTCCTTTCGGATTCCTTCCAGCAGTCCTTTTTTCCCGAAGGTCTCCTCTAAAAGCTCCCGGTCGTTATCCTCGTAAGGCACAGCCTGACAATCTCCCCTGCGGATCGCTGCGGCGATGCGCTTATATTCTTTCAGTACCAGCATCATGCCTACAGAAACCTTTTCCCCGTGGAGGGCGTCCAGATGTCCGTTTATGACCTCCATTTCCCACAAATGGGACATATGGTGCTCCGCGCAGGAGGCCGGGCGGGAATTTCCCACCATCTGCATGGCAAGTCCTGACAGGATCAGGGCATACATCAGCTTTTCGCAGCTTTCCTCATCTCCCTGGGCAATGGCGCGGAGACTGGATTTCACTGTGCGCAGGGCTTTTTCCTCAAGCTCCGCTACGTAGTCACAGTAATATTCTCCTGTAAGTATATGGGCGATCTTCCAATCTGCCAGGCAGATATATTTGCCGAACAGATCCGACACTCCGGAAGCGGTAAGCCGCTTCGGCGCGTTCGCGAAAATATTTGTGTCCGCAAAAACAGCTACAGGCGCAGCGGCGGGCATAGTCTTCTTAAGCCCGTCCCAGGTCATAGCCGCAACGGTAGATACGAATCCATCTACGCTGGCGGCAGTAGGAACCGAAACAAATGGAATCTTATACTGAAAGGCCACATAGCGGCTGATATCGTGAATCGTGCCGGCTCCTACGGCCAAGATCAGATCAATGTCCTCTTCCATATTATTTTCTACGATTTCTACTGCGTAATTGTCCGCATGGAGGCCTTCCGCTTCCAGGACGATCACCTGGCATCTGTCAAAAATTTCCTCCATGATTTCCTCAGTAGCTTTATATGTGTTCGTGTCACAGATGAGCAGCGGAGAGATATATCCCTTCAGATATCCTTCTGACATCTCTCTCTCCAGTGCTTCCACCGCACCCTCTTCGATCAAAATCTCCTTAACTTCAATATGGTGCTCTTTCCCACAACTACAAGGTCGGGCAAAATCATCCGTATCGACTCGCATAAGATTATCTCCTCCTGACTTACCATAACGTTTTCAAATTTTTTCTGCAGTCAGCTCTTTTCATACAGACAGCTATACTGCTACAGTTTGCTATTATACAGGATTTCCCCTGAAAAAGCAATGACATCCTGCAACATCACCCGGCATGTAATCATTTTAGTTACATATTGAACCTGAACCACGCACTTGCTGTGTGGTTACGAGCTCACGTAAAAAACCTTCCGGCCAAAGCCGGAAGGTTTTCTTAAATCTCTGTTTAGTTGTTGCCGGTCACACGGTAACATGTACCGTTTAGTTTTCAATCGCAGCGATCACTTCTACTTCGCACAGAACGTTCTTAGGAAGTGTCTTAACAGCCACACAGGAACGTGCCGGTTTATTTACAAAATACTTAGCATAGATTTCATTAAATGCCGCAAAATCTCCCATATCTGCTAAAAAGCAGGTGGTCTTTACTGCATTTTCGAAACTGGTGCCGGCTTCTTTTAAAACAGCGTCCAGATTTTTCATAACCTGCTCCGCCTGAGCTTCAATGGTATCCCCTGCAAGTTCTCCTGTAGCCGGGTCCACCGGAATCTGTCCGGAAGTAAACAGAACATCATTTAAAATAATCGCCTGAGAATAGGGGCCGATCGCAGCCGGCGCTTTATCCGTATACACTACTTTCATTGGAAACTCTCCCTTCTTTATGTATGCACATATCTTTTCTTCATTCTATATCAAAAATAAATTAGGGTCAAGAAATTTTTTTGGTCATATACTCAAGCCTGATAATTCAAATAGCTGTAGGTAACCCGGGAGATATCCCGGATATTTTCGATAGCCGTATTCTCATCCGGACAATCCTGAGACATTACGCACAGGATATATGTAGTCTTTTCTCCATACACAATGGCGATGTCATGCTGGCACACATCCGTCTCGCCGGTCTTATTCGCCACCTGGATCCCGCTCTGCAGTCCATCGGGGATCTTCCAAGTATTTTGCTGATTTAAAAGCATATTCAGCATTGCCTCTGATGCTTCCGGGCTTACACATTCTCCATTATAAATGCTTTCCAGGAGCTTTCCGCATTCTCTGACTGTAGTTGTATTGCTCCCTCCAAGTCCCTGAGACGCTGAAGATGAAGGATGAAGGGTGTGCTGCACACTTGTCTCCTCATATCCTTCGCTTTTTAAAAAAGCGTTTACTGCCTCTGCCCCTTTCAGAAAATCATGGGAATCTGTCTGCAGCCGCACAAGTTCATTGGCGGACTCATTATCGCTGACTGTGATCATATTCCACATAAGGTCCTGTACTTTCGCAGATACCGCCACATTGTCTGCGGGCATGTTTAAAAGCCTTCCCTGCGAAGCAAGCACGGCATCCATGTTTGCATAAGTCTGGGCGAGAATAAAGGGCTTGATCAGACTGGCCGAATACATAGGCGTATCGTTCAGCGTCAGTTCTTCTCCTGTGACCAGATCCTTCACATAAACGCTCCAGTCCCCCTGGTATCCGGAAAGCATGGTTTCCAGCTGAGGCTTAAGCGTATTTATATTCAGATCTTCCAGATTCTGCACCTTCCCGTCCGCAGACACGGCAAAGCCTTCCGGCGTAGTATCCGGTTCCTGGGTCAGGGCTCCGTTCGTCCCTCCGAAATAATAATTCCCCTCAAAACTCCTGCCGTTTGAGTTCATGGAAATATAATGAATTCCCGGATCCGTCACCAGTCTGCCGGTTTCATCAAAAAAATAATAGCCGTCAAAGGTAACTCCATTCATTACCAGGTGATCCATATAGCGGATCTGAGGGGCTGCCGTCAGCTTTCCCAGATTTCCCACCATGTAGTATCCGTCAAAGACAGCCGCCCAGGAAACCTCCTCTTCCTGCTCAGAAGAAGGGACAGATAACTGCCGCAATTCTTCCACATGAGGACTCCCTGCCGTAAATTCCCCTTCTCCATTATGATAGTAATAACCATCAAACACCGTTCCGTCAATGACAAAATGATCAAAATAATGGACTGCCGGCGTATTTTCTTTCGTTCCATCTGGATTTAAACAGTAAAATCCATCGCTTTTCAGCATATATTTCCCGCTTCCGTCAGGAATGGGAAGAATCTGCGATTCCTCCGTAACAGACAAAAGACTGTCCTGGGCCGCCCAAACCTCGGAAGGCACCGTCAGACAGACAGCCGCCGCCCCGCAGCATAAAAACAGCTTTACCTTTTTTAATTTTTTATCATGATCCATATACTTCTTCCTTTCCGATCAGAAAAAGTATACCTGTTTTTTTCCGCCTGCGCAATTCTTTTCAAAAAAATTCACATTTATTCCACAGTAACAGATTTTGCCAGATTCCTTGGTTTATCTACATCCAGGCCTCTTCCAAGGGATACATAGTATCCGAAAAGCTGCAGGGGAATGATAGCCAGGGAATTGGTAAAGAAACGGTTGGTCTTAGGAATATAGATCACATAATCCGCCGTTTTTTCAATCTCCTCATGGCCTTCGTTCGTCACAGCCATAACAAAGGCGCCTCTTGTCTTTACCTCTACAATATTGCTGATCGTCTTAGGATAAAGATTTTCCTGTGTAGCCAATGCTACCACAAGCGTCCCGTCCTCCACAAGGGAAATCGTCCCGTGCTTCAGCTCTCCGGCCGCGTATGCTTCTGAATGGATATAGGAAATCTCCTTCAGTTTTAAAGAGCCTTCTAATGAAATGGCATAGTCGATCCCTCGTCCGATAAAGAACATATGATCCGCCGCCAGATAACGGTTGGCAAATCTCTGGATCTTTTCTTTCAGCCCCAGGAGGGATTCGATCTGCTCCGGAAGCTTCTCCAATGCCTCTTCAAGCTCCTTAAACTCTTCGCCGGAAACCTTTCCTCTCACCTTCGCGAATTTAAGGGCAAGAAGATAAAGAGCGGCAAGCTGGGCGCTGTATGCCTTTGTGGTAGCCACGGAAATTTCCGGACCCGCCCAGGTATACATCACATTATCCGCCTCTCTGGCAATAGAACTTCCTACAACGTTTACAATTCCAAGGACGCGCACCCCATGGTTTTTGGCCTCTCTTAAAGCGGCCAGGGAATCCGCCGTCTCGCCGGACTGGCTAATAATGATGGCCAAAGTCCCGTCCTCATATATGGGGTCACGGTAACGGAACTCACTGGCAAGGTCTACTTCCACCGGGATCCTGGCCATACCCTCGATTACATATTTTCCGGTAATTCCCGCATGGTAAGCGGAACCGCAGGCAACAATAATGATCTTTTTGATCTCCCCTATCTCCTCATCACTCATTCCCAGCTCTTCGATCACTACGTCGTGGTTTTTCAGACGGGGGCTTAAGGTATCCCGTACAGCCTTAGGCTGCTCGTAGATTTCTTTAAGCATAAAATGCTCATACCCGCCCTTTTCGGCAGCGTCAATATCCCACTCAATGGTAACCGGCTCTTTATGAAGGGACTCCCCATCAATGTTATAAAAACGGATATTTTCTGTCGAAAGGCAGACAATCTCTTCGTTTTCCATATAGTAAACGCTTCTCGTATATTTTAAGATAGCCGGAACATCGGAAGCGATAAGATTTCCCATACTGCTCTGTCCCACTATAAGCGGGCTGTCCTTACGAGCTGCATATATGTGATGGGGATGATCCACGAACATGATCCCCAAAGCATAGGATCCCTCCACCCTGCGCATTACTTTTTCAATGGCGGAAACCGGATCCCCATCATAATATTCTGTCAGAAGATGAACCAGTACTTCTGTATCTGTCTCTGAGACAAACTCGTAACCTTTATTTTCCAGTTTCTTTTTTAACTTTGCGTAGTTTTCAATGATTCCGTTATGGACTACCACAATGGAGCCTTCTTTATTAAAATGAGGATGTGCATTGGTATCGGACGGACAGCCGTGGGTGGCCCATCTGGTATGTCCGATCCCGGATGTTCCCGGCATGGTCTCCCCGCCATTCGTCTTCTCTTCCAAAACTTTAAGGCGTCCCATTACCTTTTCCATGATAATTTTTTCTCCATCAAACACCGCAATACCGGCAGAGTCATAACCGCGGTATTCCAGCTTTGCGAGTCCGTCCAGCAAAATAGGCGCCGCCTGGTTTTCTCCTATATATCCAACAATTCCACACATATCGCAACCTCCTAAACTTATTTGCACAATCGTCTCTTTTTTTTATATTTTAACTTTCTAAAGTATACAGGATATATTTTATCTGTCAAGTTTTTTAACAAAGTTTTCCTATTAATCGCCAGATTTAACAGATTCCCAAAATTTCTTCAGATGCCGTTCTACATTTCCAAGAGAACAGCATTTCCTGTCCATCCACTCTGCCGGAAACAATTCTTTATATTCCGCCCTGGCAAAACGGTCGTCCAAAAGGAGGATCGCTCCCACATCCTCCCTGGTGCGTATCACTCTTCCCGCGGCCTGGAGTACCTTATTCATTCCCGGGTAGCGGTAAGCATAAGCAAAACCGTCCTCCCCTTTCTCATCGTAATATCTCTTCAGTATTTCCCTTTCCCTGCTGACCAGGGGAAGGCCCGTCCCCACAATCACCACCCCGATCAGCCGTTCTCCAATCAGATCGATTCCTTCTGAAAAGATTCCTCCCATCACACAGAAACCTAAAAGAGAAGCTTCTCCTTGCCGAAACTCTTCCAGAAACTCTTCCCTCTCTCTTTCGGTCATGGAAGAGGATTGGGCAATACATCTGACCCACGGCACAGAAAACTCCTCCTGATACACATTTCTTACCTCTTCCAAAAGCTTATACGAAGGAAAGAACACCATATAATTTCCTTTTTTCTGCCATGCCATATGGGCGATATACGAGGCGATTTTTTTGTATTCTTCGTAGTTTCTCCTGGTATAGCGGCTGCTCACATCTGTTCCCAGCAGGATACATCGTTTTTGGGCAGAAAAAGGAGAACGTACATAGATACCGTAATCATCTTCCTGCACGCTTAATAACTTTTTATAATAGGACATAGGCAGCAATGTAGCAGAAAAAAACACAGCGCTGCGTCCTTTCTTCAAGAAACTGTCCAGATTCTGAGCAGGATTTACACAGAACAGTTTCATATAAAAATCTCCATCCTCATCTTCCGCCACATATACTACATAGTTTTCATCCACAAGCTGAGCAATATTCAGAAAATCCCGCACCCGGAAATAAAAATCCAATATCTGCTCCGACACCTTCGAATCACCCGGTTCTTCCAAAAAATTTTCCAGCTCTCCCATTGCCTGAAGAAGGCTTAAGGTAACTGCTCCCGGGTTTTCAAGGACTTTATAATTCTCCGGACCGCACTCTTTTTTTAGTTCCAACAGCTGCCTGCCTGTTTTTTCAAGACTTCGCGCGAGCTTTGCGTGGAAGGGCTTTACCAGCTTCTTTGCCTCTAAAAGCTCTTTTCTGTACAAGGATGCGCTGTACATTTCCCGTCCTCTTTCCACCAGATTATGGGCTTCGTCTATTAAAAATATATAATCTCCCGACACGCCTTCCCCGAAAAAGCGCCTAAGATGAGCATTTGGATCAAACACATAATTATAATCACAAATCACACCGTCTACCCATACTGCCAAATCCAGGCAAAGTTCAAAGGGACATACCCGCCATTTTTCCGCTTGGGCAAGGATCTGCTCTCTGCCGTAGAGCTGGCTTGTTGTCCACAGTTCAAAGACAGCCTCATTGATCCTGTCATAATGGCCCTTGGCGTACGGACAGGAAGAAGGATCACAGGCAGGCTTGTCTAAGATACAAAGTTTTTCTTTGGCAGTGATCGTGATCACCTGAAACTTAAGTCCCTTTTCCTGCAGAATCCGAAAAGCCTCCCCCGCCACTGTCCTGGTTATGGTCTTTGCGGTCAGATAAAAAATCCGGTCTCCTTTTTTCTCCCCTAAAGCCCGCACAGCCGGAAATATGGTAGACATGGTTTTCCCCACACCTGTTGGTGCCTGGATAAATATCTGTTTCCCCATTGATATGGTATGATATACTGCGGATACCATTTCTCTCTGCCCTTTCCGGTATGCAAAAGGGAACTCCAAACCTTCCATGGAAGCATTTCTCTTGCTTTTCCACAGATTTTCATAAGATACCCACTTATGATATTTGTCTAACAATTCTCTATACCATGCCTCTAATTCTTCGTAAGAGAACGTCTCTTGAAAACGTCGAATTTCTTCCGTATCCAGGTTTGCATAGGTCATCTGTACCGTGATCCGCTCCAGCTTTTCCTTATCCGCGTAAACCCAGGCATAGCACATTGCCTGAGCCTTATGAACAGGCACAGGAGCTTCCAGTTTCGATACGTTTCCATAAATTCCTTTTATCTCGTCAAGGACAACCCTGTCAGGATCCGTTAAAATACCGTCTGCCCTTCCTTCTGTAAGGATGATCAGATCCTCATATTCCGTCTCCTTTTTCAGCGGCACCTCGGCTTGGTAATTGCTTCCCATCTGTCTCTGTATTTTTCTGTGGAGCCTTCCGCCTTTTAACATGGCTTCTTTGTCCATGATTCCTTTTGTATTGTCCAGATCGCCATCCCGCAAAATAAATTCCACCAGATTCCGCACTGAAATACGTATCACCGGTTTTTCCATTTGCCTCTCCATCCTTTTTTCTTTTACGAATACGCCTTAAGACAAGCCGCCGCTTCCCCAGCCGTAGTTCTTCTTTATTTTCATTTATTCTGAATTATTATAGCAAAACACCAGCCCGCGTATCAACTCTCCTTTTCCTTTGGAATACACTCAGCTACTGGTCCTCTTGTGTTCAGCAGCCGCGCCCGCGCCGAAGCACGAAGGCTCCATCGTCCGTATACCTCTGACATAAAAAGGGCGCATACCTTCCGGTACACGCCCCGTTGCTTTCAAAAATCCCTTTTAAGCCACTGCAAATTTCGCAAGAGTTTTATTGAATTCTGCATCTTCACCGTAACATTTAACTGTAAGTACTCTAGTCAGATCCATGCTGAGAATTCCCAAAATAGATTTTGCATCAATGATCACTTTATTATAGAAAATATCAATGTCAAAGTCACATTTGCTTGCAGCATTTACAAATTCCTTTACTTCTTCTGTGGCATTTAATCTGATCTGATGCTCCATAACAATGACCTCCTTCTGCGATGAGACCTAAAAATCCCATCTCTCTTTTATACTTCTTTGATCTTGGCAAAAGCGGTCTTCCGTTTTTGTCTTAGCGTATTTTGGCATTTTGAGTTTCATTTGTCAATAGTGTTAAAATTTTGTTCAAACATTTCAACACATTGCACAAATTCAACTGTTTTCGAGGAAGGAAATTCGTGTAAAAACGTGTCATTTTTTATCAAATTCCGGCATATTTGAACGAAATTTTAAGGGAAGCAATTGCTGCTGTAAATGTAGATTCTCCCGCTCACGGATGGAAATACTTTTACAAAATACTCTCCATAAATCTTCGTACTCTTCCATGACATCCAGCTTTTCTATATCTGTCTTCTGCAGCTTCAGCCCTGTCCTTATGGTGCAGGGACCGCCCATAGGATGAAGCAGGGCTTTTTTTCTGTTTTCATCGTAGAGAATCCAGTTTTCTCTTGGGTAACGGTCCGCGAAATGAGGGGCCAGAAGAGAAAGAAGATCATTCTCCGGTGTGATCTTACCAAAAAGTACACTTCCCCTCTGCGAAAAACGCACGAAACCATAATAACGATGGAGTTCATGCCATACCCGTGTTCTGAGTTTCAGCGCAAGATTTACATAGGGGTCTGTCAGCTTGTCCATGATCTGTCTGCCGCATCCGCCTTTCCCAAGTGCCTGGACAAGCACTTGTAAAATTATGGTTCCTTTTTCTTCGTATCCGGAGGCAGCCACGTAACACAGGGTCTCGTACACATACCAGCCAAGCCGCTTTCGTATAGTCCCAGCTACCTTCTGTGCCTTTTCCAAATCCGGAGATATATTTATATAAGAGCAGAACAATTCCAGATTTTCCGGTTCTTTTATAAGGATGGCCACATCAATCCCTTTTACGGCCCAGCTCCAGCCTTCGTAAACAGAAGTAAAAATCCCCTCCTGACTGTCCGGACAAAGCAGTACCTTTTTTTCGTAGTTCATCTCTTTCCTCCTGTACTCATCTGTATGTCGCCGTCAAACAAAGAAAGCTGCCGGTAAGTGATTCCGGTATCCTGCATGGAAAGTCCCTGTCCAGGATCCAGCATATTCCGCACGATATAATCCTCCTCCATCCTGGTAGGGTACATCATCTTTCCGTTGCAGGTTATAAAATAAAGAGCCCGTTTTAAGACTACTCCGATTTTTTTCAAATCCATGAAGTCAAGGGAATGGTATCGTCTGGCCCCGATGATCCTGGATGCGGATTTCGTTCCGATTCCCGGCACCCGAAGAAGGGTTCGGTAATCCGCCTGATTAATCTCCACAGGAAAATATTCCAGATGACCTACCGCCCAGTCGCACTTCGGATCTAAAAAAAGATTAAAGTTCGGCCGTTTTTCCGAAAGAAGCTCCTCAGCCCGGAAGCCATAATATCTCATCAGCCAGTCCGCCTGATATAAACGGTGCTCACGAAGAAGGGGCGGCTTCTGGTCTGCAGAAGGAAGATCCTTATCCTCATTCACCGGTACAAAAGCAGAATAAAAAACCCTCTTTAAAGCAAACTGCTTATACAGAGATTCCGCTACAGATACGATCTGATAATCACTTTCTCCTAACGCTCCAATGATCATCTGGGTACTCTGTCCTGCCGGGACAAACTTAGGGGCATGACGGTAAAGAGCTAGTTCCTCCTTATTCTCTCCTTGGAGCAGCTGGATTTGTTTCATAGGGCGCAGGATCGTCCTGCGTGTTTTATGAGGAGCAAGACGCTTCAGGCCTTCCGCTGTGGGAAGCTCCAGGTTCACGCTCATCCTGTCCGCCAGATAACCAGCCCGGGTAATCAGCTCAGCAGAGGCTCCCGGGATTGCTTTTAAATGAATGTATCCCTGAAAATGGAAGGTTTCCCTTAAAAGCTCCACTGTATGGCACAGTTCTTCCATCGTTTCATCCGGGCTTCCTTTTACTCCAGAGCTCAAAAACAGGCCCTCTATATAATTTCTCCGGTAAAACTCGATCGTTAAACGGCAGACTTCCAAAGGTGTAAAGCTGGCACGGGGAATATCATTAGCCGCCCTGTTTATACAGTATTTGCAGTCGAAAATACATTCGTTCGTATACAGGATCTTTAGAAGGCTGATGCAGCGTCCATCACCGGAAAAGCTGTGGCAGATTCCGGCAGAAATGCTGTTCCCTATGCCTGTTCCGTCTCCCTGCCGCTGTGTGCCGCTGGAGGTACATGCCACATCATACTTGGCTGCATCGGACAAAATCTCCAGTTTTTCTTTTATCGTCATGGATCTTTGGAATATCATCGCTCTCCTCCAAACATTCGTTCTTTTCATATTTTAGAACATTAGTTTGTGTTTGTCAAGATGTTTTTGTTCGTTTTCCATTCCATAAATCCGAATCACCTGTCAGATCATTTCGGCTCTTAAGTAAGTACATACCTATACAAAAAAAGGGGTGTTCTTTAGGAAAAGCATCCTAAGAACACCCATTTTTCTTATACTATATATTTACCAGTCAGGTTCTGCCTATAATCCAGTTAAATCTGGGTAACCACAAAAATGTCATAGATGGCCTTCACCGCAGTCTCAAAATCTCTGTTATCCACACCGATGATAATATTCAGTTCACTGGAACCCTGGTCGATCATTTTCACATTCACATTCACATGTGCCAATGCAGAAAAAATTCTTCCCGCCGTACCTCTCTGGGATTTCATTCCTCTTCCCACCACAGCGATCAGGGCAAGGTCTGATTCCATCTCCACAAAATCAGGATTTACTGCTCTGTGAATACCGGCAATGATCTGCTGTTCCTTTTCCTCAAACTCATCCTGATGCACATAAACGGTCATAGTATCAATGCCGGAAGGAACATGCTCAAAGCTTACCCCATTGTCCTCAAACACCTGAAGCACCTTGCGTCCAAATCCAATTTCACTGTTCATCATAGACTTTTCGATATTAATGGAGCAGAATCCTTTCTTTCCTGCAATTCCGGTGATCACGTATCTCGGCTTTTTACAGGTGCTTTCCACGATAAAGGTTCCCTTGTCCTGGGGACGGTTCGTATTGCGGATATTAATGGGGATCCCTTCCTTGCGCACCGGGAAGATGGCTTCCTCGTGAAGTACCGTAGCTCCCATATAAGAAAGCTCACGCAGCTCCCGATATGTGATTGTCTCAATAACCGCCGGATCCTCCACGATCCTGGGATCTGTCACTAAAAATCCGGACACGTCTGTCCAGTTCTCATACAGGTCCGCACGGATGGCTTTTGCCACCAGAGAACCGGTCACATCAGAGCCTCCTCTGGAAAAGGTCTTTACTCTGCCGTCTTCATAGGCGCCGTAAAACCCAGGAACCACAGCACACTCGCATTTTGACAGACGCTTTCCAAGAAGCTTATCAGTCTTTTCTGTGTCCAGCGTACCATTTTTATCGAAACGGATCACAGACGCTGCATCTACGAACTCATATCCCAGGTACGCGGCCATGATCTTGCCGTTTAAAAATTCACCTCTGGAAGCTGCATAGTCTGAACCTGCTTTCTCCTTAAAGTCTTTCTCAATCTGAGAGAATTCTTCTTCCAGGGAAAGATCCAGATTTAATCCGCTGATGATCTCATAATAACGATCCTTAATAGCCTTAAGCCGCACAGAAAAGTCCTCTTCCTTTTCTGCTGCTTCATAGCATTCGTACAGCATATCCGTAACCTTGGTATCAGAAGAAAATCTCTTTCCCGGTGCAGACGGCACTACATAACGCCGGCTTTCCTCGCTTCGGATGATATCGCCTACTTTTTTAAACTGTTCTGCGCTAGCCAGAGAACTTCCTCCAAACTTCACTACTTTTTTCATCTTTACCTCTTTCCGACGCATTTTACCCACAGAGCACGATAGCTGCGTCAATAATGGCAGATTTGGAAATTTACTTCCAAAACTTCGCTCCTCATACATTCACTTTCTTTCTTTATCACTTGAAAGTCTGTATTTTATTGTATTGAAAAACGAAGGATTTTGCAAGCCTTTTCTTAGCTTAGGCCTAAAAAATAGTGATATTTCACAAGAAACCGAAAAGCATTTCCCCTTCGCATATAAAAAATGCCAATATACTTTTAAAAACTAGTATAAGCCACTTTAAAAAACTTGCTGTATCGTTGAGAATGTTTTTTTCAAGAGTGCAGGTGTAAAATCACAGGCGCAGCAGGCTGCGCGAAGCATTTTACACCTGTACTATCAGGAAAACAGACCAGCAAAACGCAAGGTTATTAAGGCGGCTTAACTAGTACAGTATTGCTTTAAAATCCCTTCCAGAGCGGCTGCACTACTGGTATGGCAGCGGCAGACAGGAATGGATTTGCGTCTGGCTTCTTCTACTGCGCAGTTTACCATTTTATGGGAGACTGTATTGGTAAACAGAATCACCAGGTCCGGAAGCCCAATCTTTTTCTTCATTGCCCCTTTTTCCTTGGCAAATACTTTCGCCTTACATCCGTAGCATTTACAAATATCTTCGTATTGGCATACCATTCTTTCATTTCCGCCAACAATCACAATACTCATAGATTCACCTCTCCTTATAATGAATTAAAAAATGATCAATCTAAACCCAGGAGATAACACGTCCCATTTTTCAGATGTTGTTCCTAGCGGTTTGAGTTAGTATATACTAACTTTTGTCATTAGAATAACACATCTCCTGTTCTTTGTCAAAAGAAAAATACAAAAACTTTACTTTTAAGGCAAATCATACTGGCCCGTAACCGTGCAGCAGATGTGTAGTTCGGGTATGACATGCAACGGCAAATACAATGGAAATGTGTTCTTCATCGGTTCATATGTATTATTTCTTTAATCTTTTTTCATATACCGCAGAGCTCTTCAGCATCCTCCACGCGATTAACGCCGCGATCCCCTCCGCAATAGGGAAGGTGATCCAGATTCCTATAGCTCCCATAAACCTGGAGAGTACCCATCCCAAGGGAAGAATGATCACAAACTGACGCAGAAGGGAAATCAAAAGAGAATTTTTTCCCTGCCCCATCGCTTCAAAGACACCTGCGCATACGATTCCTACCGCGGAAAAGATAAAACTCAGCCCGATCACACGGAAAGCGGGAATCCCAAATTCCAGCAGTTCTTTATCCGCATCGAAAATTCCCAGCAGCAGGTCGGGAAACCCTATCGCTCCTATGGTTCCCACCACCATGATCAGGGCAACAATTTTCAGGCTGTAGGAAATGCATTGGCGTACTCTTTTATAATCTTCCGCCCCATAATTGAATCCGATAATAGGACGCATTCCCTGTACCACACCGCTGGAAGGCATATTGATAAAAGTCTGCAGCTTAAAATACAGGCCGAAAACAGCCACGTAAATCTTATCAATCTGGGTAAGAATCCCATTTAATACCCCTACAAGAAGGGAAGGCATAGCCAGCATCAGACTGGAAGGAATTCCCACAGAATATATTTTTTTAATGATAATTCCATCTGGCTTCATATAGCGGGGATGGATCTTTACGCCGATATCTTTTCTGACACAGATGACCACATAAAGCAAAAATCCCACAATCTGCCCGATCACAGTGGCAATAGCAGCGCCCTTTACTCCCATAGCCGGAAATCCAAACCAGCCAAAGATAAGCACCGGATCCAAAACAATGTTGATAATACACCCGCTGGCCATTAAAAACATTGTTGTCTTCATCTTTCCCAGCCCCTGAAAGATTTTTTCCAGGCACATAGACAAAAGCTGCCCGAAAGAAGCGCACATCACAACATACGTATAATCGCAGGCCCACTGGAAGGTATCCGGATCATCTGTAAACATCCTTAAAAAGGGGTTCGTCACCACAAGCCCTGCCAGAGCAAACAAAACACAATGTACCGTCACCAAGGCGATTCCCAGAGAAGCTGCTTTATTTGCCTGTTCCTGATCTTTAGCCCCAATGCTCATGGAAATCACAGATCCTACACCGACCCCCATTCCCACCCCCAAAGACATAGCAATATTCTGAAGAGGATAGGCAAGAGACACCGCTGTGATGGCTTTCGTCCCCAGTCTGGCTACCCACATGCTGTCCACAATATTATAAAGAGCCTGTATGAACATAGACAAAACTACAGGCATGGACATAGAAAGCAGCAGAGGCAGCATTGGTCTGGCTGCCATAGGATTTTCCGTCTTCGTCATAAATATTCCTCCTTTTATCAAAAAAAAGCCCTCCCGCCTGTTTTAATGCGGGAAGGCATGCATATTGTGTGTTATAAAACTTTTTTTATTTTACAGGATGGCCCGGGAAATTTCAACCATTTTTTTAAGAATACTTTTATTTTTTCTGGAAATCCGTTATTTCACAGACATGCAGCACATTTCCATCCACCCGGAAATGAATATCCTTATCCCCAAAAGCAAGTCCGTAGATTCTTTCAGGATCCTTCTGGTATCCTGGCCGCGGATCGCCTGCAAGCACCCGCAGCAAGGCTTTTCTCTTATCTCCGGGAATTTCCTCTAAAAGTCTTTCCGGAAAATCAACCTCTAAGATGTGTTCCTGGATCTGTCCTGCAAATCCTCCTTCCGCTTCCGGATGAGAATCAACTGACGGAAGATAGGGCTTAATGTCATAAATCGGCGTCCGGTCCATCAAATCCGCTCCCAGTACATGGAGTATCGGCCCAAAAGCAGGATGAAATTCTATATTTTCCAGCTTAACACAGGACAGC
>DWYZ01000030.1 GCA_019118425.1 Candidatus Blautia faecavium
GAAGGGCAGTGGACGCTGTCCAACGCAAAACTGATGGATGTGGGTACCCGGGCTTTTGACTCCTTCGCGGAGCGGAGCGTGAAATGCTGTATCCGGGGCGGATATTTGTATGTGCCTGCCTATGACAAGAAGGGGATTTATAAGATCAGCCTTTCCAATTCCACAGATGTGACGCTGATCAATTTCGGTTTTACCTCCCAATGGAAGCCCCTTTGTGAGACCGGCTCCTGTGAACTGTATCTGACGCTGGTCGGGGATCTGATCATCGGCGGGGATTTCCAGATCACGGCGGAGGACACCGTGATCCAGACCCAGGGAAGTGTCCGGCTCAATAACGCCGCGACGCCCCTGTTCCAGTACAAGAACTTCCTGTTTGGATGGGGCGGCAGCTATGGGAATGAGTACCGGACGGCTTATCTCCTGACACCTTATCTGGCGTCCATCAATAACCTTTCCTCAGCGGTGGTGAAGACGGTGGATAAGACCATGAAAATCACCTACACGCTGACGGAACAACCCGATTCCGTGCCGTAAGGAAAAAATTTGTCCCGAAAAGGACAGGCGGCACTTCATAATAGCAACCTGCAGGCAGGCGCTCAGAGATGGGCGTCTTTTCTTATGGAACGAAAGCGAGGTATTTGTAATGAAAGAATTTTGGAACATGGTCCAGATGGTATTTGCCGGTGTAGGCGGATGGCTGGGATACTTTTTGGGCGGCAATGACGGGCTGTTGATTGCCCTGGTTCTTTTTGTGGCGGTGGATTACCTGACCGGTGTGATGTGTGCTGTTTCTGATAAGACCTTATCCAGCAACGTGGGATTTAAGGGTATCTGCCGGAAGGTGCTGATCTTCCTTCTGGTGGGGATCGCCAACATCCTGGATGTCCATGTCATCGGCACCGGATCGGTGCTGCGGACGGCGGTGACCTTTTTCTATATTTCCAATGAGGGCGTGAGCCTTTTGGAGAACGCAGCGCACTTGGGACTGCCGGTGCCGGGGAAGATTAAGGCTGTCCTGGAACAGCTCCATGACCGGGCGGAAAAAACAGAAACGGAGGAGAAATGATATGAAGTTGGTACAGAGCATTTTAACGAAAAATCCCTGCTATACGGCAGGAAGAAAGATCACAGTCAAGGGGCTGATGCTCCATTCGGTGGGATGTCCCCAGCCGAAGGCGTCCGTGTTTATCAAGAACTGGAACAGCCCGTCCTATAACAGCGCCTGTGTCCATGGGTTCATTGACGGCAATGACGGTACGGTGTACCAGACACTCCCGTGGAATCACCGGGGCTGGCACTGCGGCTCCGGCAGCAGGGGGAGCGGCAACAACACCCATATCGGCGTGGAGATGTGTGAGCCTGCCTGTATCAAGTACACAGGCGGGGCGAATTTTAACTGTTCCGATACCGCTGCGGCAAGGACGGTGGCGAAGCGTACTTATGCGGCGGCAGTGGAACTATTTGCTTATCTGTGCAGACAGTACAATCTGAACCCGACTGCGGATGGTGTGATCATCAGCCATCGGGAGGGGCACAGCCGGGGGATCGCTTCCAACCATGGGGATCCAGAGCATCTCTGGAACGGCCTGGGGATGGGATACACCATGGACGGGTTCCGCAAGGCGGTGAAGGCTGCCATGGACGGCTCTGGTGTTTCGGAACCGGAAAAGGGCGGATGGTACCGGGTCAGGAAGTCCTGGGCAGATGCGAAGTCCCAGAAGGGGGCGTTCAAAGTGCTTGCCAACGCCAGGAAGTGCGCGGATGAGAATCCGGGGTATTCGGTATACGATGAATCCGGGAAGGCTGTATACAGTAGCCCGGGATCAGGAAACGGATTTTCCCCTTATCTGGTGCAGGTATCCATCACAGACCTGAACATCCGGAAAGGTCCGGGGACGAATTACGGAAAGACCGGGAAGTATACGGGAAAAGGCGTCTTTACCATTGTGGAGGAAGCCGCCGGGCAGGGAGCCTCCTGCTGGGGTAAGCTGAAATCCGGCGCTGGTTGGATCTCGCTGGATTATGCGAAAAGAATTTAATATAGAGTTATTGATGTATACATCATAAAAGATTTTCGGGAACCATGTTTGCCTTAAAAAGGTCACTGGTTCCCATTTTTTTATTTTATCAGGATCTTAATTTATTGATATGTGTTGAGTTGAACATTAAGAAAGAAGATTTCCATTGTCATATAACTTCCTGTGCCATAAGAAACGGCAGGAAATAGTGCGGGGACTTTCTGATAGCATGCTGTTCTTGCTTTGACAACAGGATTGATTTTATTCACTTTTTTGACTATAATATGTTCAGTTTACAAAAATATTGAGGATATAGAGATTATTGAAAGATACCGAGAAATAGGTGGACGCAAGAGCCAGGAGGCAAGCGGAAAATATGCAAAAAGAAACGGTGAAAAAACAGATGACTAAAAATAAGCACGGTAAAATTCGGATGGTTATTTTGTGTCTGGTTGTGCTTTTTCTTGTTGTGGGCGTTCCTGTAATTATCAATGAAAGTTATAAAATTACTCTTCAAGCAGGAACTTTTTATGTAACAAAGTGGGAAGCAGCAGACATGCTTGCCTACTATGGCGCTGTATTGGGTGGAGGTGCAACAATTCTTGCATTGGTTTATACAATTGCTTTTACCCGTAAACAGCTTCAACGAGATCATTTTTTGGAAAAGAGTTATACAAGATGGGAAAAAGTAGATTCTATTATTTCTCAGGCACTGCTTGATATTTCACCATTACAAATGCGCGATACATCAAAAGGGGACGATTCTCCCATTCAAAAGATTCATACTATCATTTGTCATCTCCAGTCTTATGCCCTTACAGCAAAAACCTCATTGGATACAGTGAAATGTTATGTTAATCCTGATGAATACGATAAAATAGCGCCTTACATTAACGAGCTTTGTTGTGCGATAGGAAACTTTTGCGCAATTGAAAACGAGTTGGAGCAGATATATACAAATCTTCAACAAAGTGCGATTCAAAACAATGGAACAATTCCGAACGAGATGTTGAAAAGTTCATTAAATACCGCAGATCAACTTTTTAAAACAAAGATACCGGATGCCTATAATGGACCATACCAAAATTTGCTCAATATGAAAAGAGAAGTTTTCAGAAAAATTTATGCGGAAATAGATAGTCAAGCGGATCAAATGCTTTTTTTATGAAAAGGCTGTAGTACATGTACTATATTAATGCTTGAATGGATTGGACAAGATAACCATCTGAATATTGGAGTGTTGATATAGTTATCAGGACTTTTAAGCGAGAGATAATGAGCTATGCTTCGATTATTTTATATAATTGGACATACAAACAAATAGAGGTGATATGCTCTGGAATGATTTATTTCAACCCATTTTCGATGGTTTTACATCTGAGCAAGTTTTTTGGTATCAAAATCCGTAGGAATATTGAATTAGAAATATCATAACGTTATTCTTCAGAAAAATATTAGAATTATTTTGTTCAACCCAGGGTAAAATACCTGGGTTTTTCTTTGCCTGTGACATGAGGAAACAAAGCAGGGCTTATCCCTGCGGCAAGAGAGGCGGGAAACTCATGGAAAGACGGGAACTGGTCAGCACAGGCATGTATACGCAGAAACAGGCAGATCTGAACATGGAGCAGTGCGCCGAATTTATGGCGCGGATGATCCAGAAGTACGGCGCTGAAATTCTGGAAGAACTGGAATCAGAAAGGATACAGGATTCTGACGCGAAACAAACATGAAACCACATCCTTGCCGGCAGTCATCTGGGCTGTCGGCTTTTTCTGTGCGTTCCGCATAGTTTTCAGGGCGAAACCTTGTGCGTCCTGCGAGTTGGCGGGGATGCCGGACTCCGATATATTAATCATACACGGGGAACCGTGTGACAGCGAGCAACCGAAAGAGGTGAGGATGTGAAAAAGAAATGTTACATTTATACCCG
>DWYZ01000176.1 GCA_019118425.1 Candidatus Blautia faecavium
GGAATTATTTTAGGATATATTTGGCAGCTGATCATAAACGGTGTACTGAGTTATTTTGGCAGGACGATTACTTATAGTCCGGCGTATGGCTTCTGGGGACTGATCATCCTTATGAATTGGCAGTCTATTGGATATATGATGATCATCTACATAGCAGGACTTCAGAACATTCCCGGAGAACTGGTAGAGGCAGCAGAAATAGACGGCGCGTCTAAATGGCAGCTCCTTTTGAAGGTGAAGATCCCTATGATGATGTCTTCTATCACCATCTGTACTTTCCTGACATTGACCAACTCCTTTAAGATGTTTGACCAGAATCTGGCTTTGACAGCAGGCGCTCCATCCAATAAGACACAGATGATTGCCTTAAATATCTATAAGACCTTCTATGATAAGCCAGGGACGGAGGGAATCGGTCAGGCAAAGGCAGTGGTCTTTTTCATCCTCGTAGCAGCGATTGCGCTGATACAGCTTCGTGCGACTAAGAGTAAGGAGGTGCAGCAGTAATGGCAAGGCAAAAAAAAGGAAATCTTATTTTGACCATTATTTTTACTATCATCTCACTGGTATATATTTTCCCTATTGTAGAAGTGCTGCTGAATTCTTTTAAAAGAAAGGCATACATTATGCGGGACCCCTTTGCTCTTCCTACTGATAAAATGTATGAGGGACTGGGAAACTATATTAACGGTATTGCAAAGACAGAATTTTTCAGCGCGTTTGGCTGGAGTCTTCTTGTGACAGTCCTTTCTGTATTAGTGCTGCTTTTATGTACTTCCATGTGCGCGTGGTACATTGTAAGAGTAAAGAATATCGTAACTTCAGCGATTTTTTATGCTTTTGTATTTTCTATGATCGTACCCTTTCAGATGGTTATGTTTACTTTGGCGAAAGTTGCCAATATGCTCCATCTGACGACACCCCTTGGTTTGGTGCTGGTATATCTTGGCTTCGGGGCAGGTCTGTGCGTATTTATGTTTACCGGCTTTGTGCAGTCCATTCCTCTGGAAATCGAGGAGTCTGCTATGATTGACGGATGCAATCCTATTCAGACTTATTTCCAGATTGTTCTTCCGATTATGAAGCCTACATGTATCACTGTAGCGATTCTGGAAGCAATGTGGATCTGGAACGATTTCCTCCTTCCCTCCTTGGTACTAGACAGTCAGTACCAGACGATTCCCATCGCAATCCAGTATCTGAAAGGCGGACATGGATCTGTGGATATGGGAGCTATGATGGCGATGCTTGTACTTTCGATCATTCCTATCATTATCTTTTATATGGCATGCCAGAAGCATATCATAGAAGGCGTAGTGGCCGGAGCGGTAAAAGGATGATAGTTCTCTTTTTCTAAGACTGTGTTAAAAGTGACTGGAGAGTTCTATTTCAGGGGCGATATAAATTCTCCGCTGCTGCTTTTTATCGGCAATCCAGCTAAAAGTGACTTTTTAATACCGCTAAATGTGAACTTTTGCCTTAATTGTTGCATTTTTCAGGTGTAATTGCTAGAATAAGGTAGTACAGCTAAGTTTTAGACAAGGAAGAGTATGTATGGAATCAGTTACAATTAAGGATATAGCAAAGAGATGTAATGTGGCAGTCAGTACAGTGTCCCGGGCAATCAATAATCATCCGGATATAAAAGAGGAAACCCGCAGAAAGATTATGCAGGTGATCGAAGAAAACAATTATATTCCTAATAACAGTGCCCAGAACCTTAAAAAGAGCGATTCTAAGACCATTGGTGTGATTGTTAAGGGTGTAGATAATCCATTGTTTGCAAAAGTACGTTCCACCTTGGCCGAGAGCATTGCCAGGTATGGCTATGATTATTATTTTCAGTACATAGGTATATCGGATAATGAGATTATGGAGGCTCTTCGGCTGGCAAAGGAAAAGCGTCTGAGAGGCATTATTTTTCTCGGTGGGAATTATAACAGAACACAGGAAGAACTGGAGGAGATACCGGTACCTTTTGTGATGAGTACCGTGACTATTGACGAAACAGTGTCAAAGAGCTTGTATTCTTCGGTTTCTGTGGATAGTTACAAGGAAAGCTACCGTATGGTGGACTACCTTTGTTCTAAAGGATATAAAAAGATTGTGCTGCTTGCAGGATCAAAGGGAGACGAGAGCGTAGGCGGCTTGCGGTTAAAGGGATATCGGGACGCGCTCAAGGCAAATCATATTTCCATAGATGAAAAAAGAATCTGTTTCAGCCAGGATTGGGCAGAGGACGTGTTCAGCATGGCAAATGGATATCGAATGACAAAAAAGCTGATGGAATCAGGTGTGGATTTTGACTGTGTATACGCCATTGCAGATTCTATAGCCATCGGCGCATGCAAGGCACTACTGGAGAATGGTAAAAAAATACCCCAGGAGTGCGGCGTTGCGGGATTTGATGGATTAGATGAGACTCTTTATTATCATCCCTCCATTACCACCATACGCCAGCCAATGGAAAAGATTGCAGAAGAGACTGTCAGAATTTTATTTTCCAGACTTCATAAGGGAACAAAAAACAGACATCGTGTGTTCCCCTGTGAACTGATAGAACGAGAATCAACAATGAAATAAAAAAGATAAGTTCAGCCCCGCTTTTATATAAAAAGCGGGGCTGTCTTTTCAGGAGGATAATATGGCTAACAATACAAAAAAAGAATTAAGAAATTTAGTAATTTATTCTGTATATGTGAGAAACCATTCAGAAGAAGGAACTTTTGCCGGAGTAGAAAAAGATCTGGACAGGATAAAAAACTTGGGAACGGATGTGGTATGGTTCATGCCCACCTATCCGATTGGAAAGAAAAATAAAAAAGGCAGTCTTGGCTGTCCTTACGCAATTGCCGACTACCGAGGCGTAAATCCGGAGTATGGAACCAGAGAAGAGTTTGAGCATTTGATAGAAGAAATCCATAAAAGAGGAATGAAATGTATGATGGACGTTGTGTATAATCATACTTCTCCGGATTCCTGGTTAAGCGAGAACAGGCCGGATTACTTCTATAAAAAAGCAGATGGTTCCTTTGGAAATAAAACCGGTGACTGGGGAGATGTCATTGATCTTGACTATAATAACAAAGAACTCTGGGACTATCAGATAGAGACCTTATGCCAATGGGCAGAATTGGTGGACGGATTCCGGTGCGACGTAGCGCCTCTTGTTCCTGTGGCGTTTTGGATTAAGGCCCGTGAAGCAGTTGAGAAGGTGAAACCTGGATTTATCTGGCTGGCAGAAACGGTAGAACCCTGCTTTATCCGCGATAACCGAAAGCTGGGACAGGTAGGACAGTCTGACGGAGAGATGTATCAGGCATTTGATATGGAGTATGATTATGATATCTGGGAATATAGAGATATGTATCTGGCAGGAGAAATTCCTTTAAAGGCGTATGTGAAAATCTTAAATCAGCAGCACATTACCTATCCGGATAACTATGTAAAAATGCGCTGCCTGGAAAATCACGATCAGAGAAGAGCTAAAGCAGCGATCCCAAATGAAAGCGATCTGATCAATTGGACGGCGTTTATGTTTTTCCAGCAGGGTTCTGCGCTGATCTATGCAGGTCAGGAAACAGAAAATGACAGGACTCCAAGCCTTTTCGATATTGATAAAGTGGATTGGAATACAGGAAAAGATATCAGCGGAATCTTAACAAAGCTAGCGCAGATCAAGAAAAAAGACATTATGGCTTTCGGAGCTTATCGGTTGTATGCAGATGAAGTTACAGATACTGTTATCGGCGAGTATGAAATGGAAGGAAGAAAGATGGTAGGAGCCTTTGCTCTGAAGAGTCAGGAGGCAAATGTTAAGGTGGATCTGCCGGATGGGGTATATACAAATCTGCTGGATGGAAGTAAAATATGTGTGAGTGCAGAACGGATGAAAATTTACGGCAGACCCGTGATCATAGAGGCGTAGAGGAGGCTTCGCAGTCTCCCGGCTGATACTGTGGAAGGAAAAGAGAGAAAGAGAGCGGAACAATAGGTCGAAGGACCTGCAAAGTATGAGAAAATTACGTTAATGAGGTGGTTAGATGGATAGCAGAGGTTGTGGAATATTGCTGCCTGTTTTTTCCCTGCCGTCCCCTTATGGAATAGGGACGCTGGGAAAAGAGGCGTTTGCGTTTATTGACTTTCTTGAAAGGGGCAGGCAGAAATATTGGCAGATCCTTCCTGTAGGACCTACCAGCTATGGAGATTCTCCCTATCAGTCCTACTCTATTTATGCAGGAAATCCATATTTTATCGATTTGGACCTGCTGGCAGAGGAAGGGCTCCTTAAAGAAGAGGAGCTGCCTCAGAAAGAACCGTCAGAAAAGATCGACTACGAGAAGTTGTATCTGACCAGATATGGAATTTTAAAATGTGCATTTAAGAGGTTTGACCGGAAGGATAAACAGTTTTTAGCTTTTCTGAAACAGGAAGAAGAATGGATAGAAGATTACGCCCTTTTTATGAGCCTGAAAGATGCCAATGAGGGAAAAAGCTGGAACCTGTGGGAAAATCCCTACAGGGACAGGACGAAAGAAGGTCTTGCCAGTGCCGGAAAGGAATTTCAGGAGGAAATCCTTTTCTGGGAGTTTCTCCAGTATAAATTTTTCCAGCAGTGGAAGGCGGTAAAAAAATATGCCAATGAAAAAGGAATAAAAATCATTGGAGACATTCCTATCTATGTAGCCTATGACAGTGTGGATGTGTGGGCTGCACCCCAATATTATGAGCTGGATGAGGAAAAAAATCCTGTGAATGTGGCAGGATGCCCGCCGGACGGCTTTTCCGCTACCGGTCAGCTTTGGGGAAATCCGCTGTATAACTGGGAATTTATGAAAAAAGAGGATTACGCATGGTGGGTACGCCGTCTGCGCAGCGCTACCACTATGTACGATATTGTCAGGATCGATCATTTCCGGGGGTTTGAAAGTTATTTTGCAATTCCTTTTGGAAGTGAAACTGCTGCGGAAGGAACCTGGAGAAAGGGGCCGGGCATGGAGCTTTTCCATGCGGTGGAGAAACAGCTTGGAAAGAAGGAGCTGATTGCCGAGGACTTGGGTTATCTGACGCCGCAGGTGGAAAAGCTTCTGAAAGACAGCGGCTATCCGGGAATGAAGCTTCTTCAGTTTGCCTTTGATTCCAGAGAAGCGGGAAATTATCTGCCTCATCATTATGTGAAAAACAGTGTGGTTTACATTGGAACCCATGACAATGATACGGCTTTGGGCTGGGTAGACGCTTTAACTTATAGAGACGTAAAGGCGATGCTGGCTTATTTGAACCTGGATAATGACAGAGATATCGTCTGGAAGCTGATACGGATCGCTATGGGAACGGTGTGCAACACAGCGATTTTCATGATGCAGGATCTCCTGGAGCTGGGAAGTGAGGCAAGGATCAATACACCCTCCACTCTTGGGAAAAACTGGAGGTGGAGAATGAAAGAGGAGGTTCTGTCAGAGACTTTGGCAGACAAGCTTGCGGAACTGGTGAGAATGTATGAGCGGTGTTAGAGGCCGCCTGAGGGTGGGAAGAAGCTCTCTATAGAAGAAGGCTGCTGCCTGCCGCGCCCGAACCACGCACTTGCCGCGCGGCTGCGGGCCAGTATGATCCAGAATGTTTGTGATACAAGGAATATATGTATAAAAAGTAAAGGGGAAAAGAAACCCATGCTGAAACGATAGACGCAGACAATCTATCAGGCATGGGTTTCTCTATTATAAAGAAAGTGTTTTAGAAAGATACTCCTTTACCGCTAAAAGCGAGGGAAGGATGCGCACAGTCAGTGCTTCCATTTCGGCGGTGGGTTCTGCCAGGTCCGGAACCATAATAGGATGGGTGCCGGCTTCATGGGCTGCCCGGATGCCGTTATAGGAATCCTCGATGACGAAAGCCATGGAAGGGGAAATTTCTAGCTCTTCACAGGCTTTTAAAAAGATATCCGGAGCAGGCTTGCTTCTGGATACCATATCGCCGCAGATGATTTTGTCAAACCATTTCAGGAGTCCTCCTTCTGACAGTTCCTGGCGCACTACAGATTCCCGCGTGGAAGAAGCCACTGCTGTTTTTAGTCCGTTTTCCTTTAAAAAGTGCAGGAGCTCTTTGATTCCCGGTTTCTGCCGCAGCTTTCCGCCGGCAGCTCTTTCGTGAAAAAGCTGGGACATTTCTTTTTTATATTCGTCATAGGGAAAATCCCTGCCATAATGCTTTAAAAAGATTTCCTTAGTTGCCTGGGCGTTTGTGCCAAGACATTCATGGCAGACTTGTTCTACATTGGAAAAGGAATGGCGCTTTGCCACTTCCTGCCAGGTTTCTATTACCAGAGCTTCGGAATCGAAAATAACTCCGTCCATATCAAAAATAACTGCTTTTATCGTCATATGTAAGTAATCGTCCTTTCTGTGAGCGCATTTTTCAGGTGTCAGGGACTGGAAATTATTTCTTTCCGTATCCCTTGGCTTAGTATAACAGAAATCGCAGAGAAATCCAATGTAATTGCGTCTTGAGAAAAGGTCGAAAAAGGGTTGAAAAAAGGCAGGCAGTTCCTTGACAAGAATTGACATTTAAGTTATAATCGGAACGTATGTGATATGAGTTTACAGAGTATCCATGCAAATATTTCTGACCACCCTTAAAAAGGGTTAAGGCCATACGGACAGCCGGGTCAACTGCCGACAGGCGACTTCGAGCCGCCATATTGATTGAGTTAAAAGCTCAATTTTATAAGTTGGTTACTTTACAACCAGAGCGCAGATGCGCACATCAACTTGTAAAATGGTCAATAGGAGTAGTAAAGTAGGTATTTGCCATAAACTCTGACAGTTAAGCTTGTTCACAGACCACAGTGGTTTTGCAGAAAGAGAAGGATAAAATTCCCGCAATACGTCTGCAATCTGCTCTAAAAACAGGAACTGGACCTTTACAGGCGGTGTGCATGGGCACACCGCCTTTTTATGTCATGGGAAACGGAAAAGGAAGCATATTGGTCCGTAACCGCACAGCAAGTTCGGGGGTTGGGTATGACATGTAGGCGGAAACCGCATTGCCTGTGACATACGAAAGTATACAGGGTGGAAACAGATTTCCGGTCTGTCCGGAAAAAACAGAGCTTCTTCCTGTAGAAACCTATATTGGATAATGCAAAAGGAGAAGGCGGAATGAGCGAAAAATTAAAATTATACGGGTTTAATAACCTGACGAAAGCTTTAAGCTTTAATATCTATGATGTATGCTATGCAAAGACCGCCAGGGAACAGAAAGATTATATCGCCTATATTGACGAACAGTATAATTCCCAGAGACTGACAAACATTCTTACGAATCTTACCGATATGATCGGAGCAAAAGTGCTGAATATTTCCAGTCAGGATTATGAACCCCAGGGAGCGTCCGTTACTCTTCTGATCGCAGAAGGGTCTATGATTCCGGCAGGAGAAACCCAGCTTGCGCACCTGGATAAAAGTCATGTTACCGTCCATACCTATCCGGAATATCATCCCGAGACTTATCTGGCGACTTTCCGGGTGGATATCGACGTGGCTACCTGCGGAGAGATCACCCCTCTTTCCACTCTTGATTATCTGATCGGATCCTTTGATTCGGATATTATTACAATGGATTACCGGGTGCGTGGTTTTACCAGGGATGTAAACGGCAAAAAGCTGTTCACGGATCATGACATAAGATCCATCCAGGATTTTATCGATCCCAGGACCCTGCGCTTTTATGATGCTGTGGATATCAATGTTTACGAGGCTAATCTGTTTCACACAAAGATGATGGTAAAGGATATCGATCTGCAGAATTATCTTTTTAACACAGATGTCTATGAGCTTCTTCCTCAGGTGAGGCTGGAGATCATGCATAATCTGAGGAAAGAAATGATAGAAATTTTCAGCGGAAGAAATATTTACTAGTATAAACCGCTTACCTGCACGCCCGAAAAAACATTCAGCGTGATTGATGCAGTTATTTTTCGAATGATGTACTAGACAGAAATGGGGGAGTGAAATGCTTTCACAGGAACGAGCGCCCATCTATGAGGCGCTTCAGGAATTTGAGAAAAAGAGGGTAGTGCCCTTCGATGTTCCGGGCCATAAGCGGGGCAGAGGAAATCCGGAGCTGGCGTCTCTTTTAGGAGAGAAATGTGTGCGCATGGATGTGAATTCCATGAAGCCTTTGGATAATCTGTGTCATCCGGTGTCTGTGATCCGGGAAGCGGAGGAGCTGGCGGCGGAAGCTTTCGGAGCAGCCCACGCTTTTTTAATGGTGGGAGGGACTACCTCGGCGGTACAGGCAATGATCCTTTCCTCTGTGAAAAGAGGAGACAAGATCATTCTACCGAGAAATGTACACCGCAGTGTTATGGGGGCGATGGTCCTTTGCGGAGCTATCCCCGTTTATGTAGACCCGGATTCAGATGAGAGCCTGGGAATTCCCCTGGGAATGCGGGCCGCGGATGTGGAAAAGGCCATTCGGGAAAATCCTGACGCCAAGGCTGTACTGGTAAATAATCCTACTTATTATGGGATTTGCTCAGATATCCGCAGGATCACAAGAATTGCTCATGAACATGGAATGCTTTGCCTGGCTGATGAGGCCCACGGGACTCATTTTTATTTTAATGAGCAGCTTCCTGTTTCCGCTATGGAGGCAGGCGCTGACCTTGCGGCGGTTTCCATGCATAAATCCGGAGGAAGCCTTACCCAGAGTTCTTTGCTTTTAGCGGGACCGGCTGTTTCAGAAGGGTATGTGCGGCAGATTATTAATCTGACCCAGACCACAAGCGGTTCTTACCTGCTTTTATCCAGCCTGGATATTTCCAGAAGAAATCTTGCCCTTCGGGGAGAAGAGTCTTTTTCCCGGGTGATCCGTCTGGCGGAATATGCCAGAGATGAGATAAATGCCATAGGAGGGTATCGGGCCTTTGGACAGGAGCTGGTAAATGGTGACAGTGTGTATGCTTTTGACGTTACGAAGCTTTCTGTGCATACCCTGGATATCGGGTTGGCTGGAATCGAGGTATACGATCTGTTAAGAGATGAATACGATATCCAGATTGAATTCGGAGATCTGGGAAATATCTTAGCTTATCTGTCTATCGGGGACAGACCGAGAGATGTGGAGCGTCTGGTAGGAGCCCTGGCGGAGATACGGCGCCGTTATCAAAAGAGTAAGGCAGGCCTGATGCAGCAGGAATATATTGAGCCAGACGTGGCGGTTTCTCCCCAGGAAGCCTTTTATGCGGAGAAGGAAATGCTTCCTTTGAATGAGACGGAGGGGAGAATCTGCAGTGAGTTCGTCATGTGCTATCCTCCGGGAATCCCCATCCTTGCCCCAGGAGAAAAGATTACAGGACAGATATTAGAATATATCCGCTATGCCAAAGAAAAAGGCTGCAGCATGACCGGACCGGAAGATCCGGATATAGAAAAATTAAATGTATTAAAATAGAAGAAAACAATTTGTTCCTCTTCTTTTATAAGAGGAAAGCTATAAATATTGATTTACAGAATAAACAGGAAGGAGGTTTTGGCTTTTGGAGCTTTGGTTTTCAGAATCCCATACGCCCAACGTTAAGTTTTCCATACGTGTGGATAAGCAGATCTACAGTGGAAAAAGTGAGTTTCAGCGGATCGATGTGTTTGAATCCCCGGAATTTGGACGTTTCCTGGTGCTGGATGGGTATATGATGCTCACAGAAAAGGACGAATTTATTTATCATGAAATGATCACGCATGTGCCTATGGCAGTGCACCCGAATGTGAAGGATGTGCTGGTCATTGGTGCGGGAGACGGAGGTGTGATCCGGGAGCTTGTACAGTACCCGGAAATCCAGCATATAGATATGGTGGAGATCGATCCTCTGGTAGTGGAGGTATGCAAAAAATACCTTTTGAAAACAGCCTGCAGGCTGGATGATCCGCGTCTTACGATCCATTATGAGGACGGATTGAAGTTTGTGCGGTCAAAAGAAGCCCAGTACGATCTGATCATTGTGGATTCCACGGATCCCTTCGGACCAGGAGAGGGACTGTTTACAAGGGAGTTTTACGGGAATTGTTATAAGGCTCTTAGGGAGGACGGAATTTTGGTCAACCAGCATGAGAGTCCTTACTATACAGAGGACGCCATTGCCTGCCAGAGGACGCATAAAAATATCGTGCAGTCTTTCCCGGTGAGCAAGGTATACCAGGCCCATATCCCTACTTATCCGTCGGGCCACTGGCTATTTGGATTCGCTTCTAAGAAATATCATCCATTAAAGAATCTGGATGAGATCCGCTGGAATATGAGAGGAATCACTACAAGGTACTATACGACTACTCTCCATAAAGGAGCGTTTTATATTCCGGCATATGTGGAGGAATTGCTGAAAAATGTTGAATAAAAATATAGAAACCTATATGGAATGTGACAAAGAGGCGTCTGCAGCAGAGATTATTTTATTTGGAGCGCCCTTTGATTCTACCACTTCCTACCGCCCCGGCACAAGGTTCGGAAGCGGCGCTGTCCGCAGGGAGTCTTACGGGATCGAATGTTACAGCCCGTACCAGGATAAGGATCTTACGGATACGGCTGTGCTGGACTGCGGAGATCTGGAGCTGTGTTTTGGGGATACCAGCCAGGCGCTGGAACAGATTACCGATTTTACAAAGGAAGTCTTAGAAGAGAAAAAACTGCCGTTTATGCTTGGAGGAGAACACCTTGTTACCCTTGGGGCCTTTCGGGCGGTTAAGGAAGCATATCCGGATGTACATGTGATTCATTTTGACGCTCATGCGGATCTGCGGGAGGAGTATCTGAATGTAAAACTTTCCCATGCCTGTGTGCTGCGCAGGTGCTGGGAGCTGGTTGGCGATGGGCGTATCCATCAGTTCGGCATCCGTTCCGGAGACAGGGAGGAATTCCGGTGGGGAAGGGAGCATGTGGATACAAGGAAGTTTGATTTTGAAGGACTTGCGGATATCCTTAAGGAGCTAAAGGGAAAGCCTGTTTATTTCACCCTGGATCTGGATGTATTAGATCCAAGCGTGTTTCCCGGAACAGGAACGCCGGAGCCGGGAGGCGTAAGCTTTGACGAGCTTCGGAAAGCAGCCACCCTTGTGTGCGAACAGGGAAATATCGTGGGATGCGATGTAAATGAACTCAGCCCTCATTATGACCAGAGCGGAGTTTCCACCATGGTGGCATGTAAAATCGTAAGAGAGATGCTTCTCGCATTAAGCGGAAAAGATAAATGAGAAGAGTGCAGCAGCAAATGCGCAGAATAAAGAAAATTACATTAGGAGGATAAAAGATATGAGTAAAGTTTTGATCATTGGCTGCGGCGGCGTTGCCGGCGTGGCAATCCATAAATGCTGTCAGAACAGCGAGGTATTTGATGAAATCTGCATTGCAAGCCGTACCAAGTCTAAATGCGATGCCTTAAAGGAAAAACTTGAGGGAACCACCAAGACGAAGATTACCACAGAACAGGTGGATGCGGACAAGATAGAAGAGCTTGTAGCTCTTATTAAGAAGGTACAGCCGGATCTTGTTATGAATATCGCCCTGCCTTACCAGGATCTTACCATTATGGATGCCTGCCTGGAGTGTGGGGTAAACTATATGGATACCGCCAACTATGAGCCGGAAGATATCACAGATCCTGCATGGAGAGAGGTTTATGAAAAACGCTGCAAGGAAGAAGGATTTTCAGCATATTTTGATTACTCCTGGCAGTGGGCATATAAAGAAAAATTTGAAAAGGCAGGTCTTACCGCCCTGCTTGGTTCCGGATTTGACCCGGGCGTGACCCAGGCTTACTGTGCTTATGCTCAGAAGCATTTATTTGACCAGATCGATACCATCGACATTCTGGACTGCAACGGCGGGGATCATGGCTATCCTTTTGCCACTAACTTTAATCCGGAGATTAATTTACGAGAGGTTTCCGCGCCAGGTTCTTACTGGGAAGACGGCCATTGGGTAGAGATTCCGGCTATGAGCATTAAGAGAGAATATGATTTTGACCAGGTAGGAGAAAAGGATATGTATCTTCTTCACCATGAAGAAATCGAATCTCTGGCAAAAAATATTCCAGGCGTAAAGCGTATCCGTTTTTTCATGACTTTTGGACAGAGTTATCTTACCCATATGAACTGTCTGGAAAACGTGGGTATGCTTTCTACAGAGCCCATTGAGTTTGAAGGACACCAGATCGTGCCCATTCAGTTTTTAAAAGCTCTTCTGCCGGATCCTGCAAGCCTTGGACCGCGTACAGTGGGAAAAACTAATATCGGCTGTATCTTCACCGGAAAGAAGGACGGAAAAGAGAAAAAAGCCTATATTTATAATGTATGTGATCATCAGGAATGTTATAAAGAAGTGGGCTCCCAGGCAATTTCTTACACCACAGGCGTTCCGGCTATGGTAGGCGCTATGATGCTGCTGACAGGAAAATGGAATAAACCGGGCGTCTTTACTGTAGAAGAGTTCGATCCAGATCCCTATATGGAAGCGCTGAATAAATGGGGTCTGCCATGGCAGATCAACGATGATCCGAAACTGGTGGACTAATGGTTATGGACAAGGACTTTCGAACACCGTATTTTCTGGTGGATGAAGAAAAGCTGCTTGGGAATTTAAAGATCCTGGACGAAGTCCAGCACCGTACAGGATGTAAGATTCTGCTGGCGCAGAAAGCATTTTCCATGTTCCATGTGTATCCACTTTTGGCAAAGCATCTTGCCGGGACCACAGCCAGCGGGCTGTTTGAAGCGAAACTGGGGCATGAAGAGTTTGGCGGGGAAACCCACGTGTTTTCCCCGGCTTACCGGGAGGAGGAATTTGAGGAGCTTTTAACTTATGTGGATGACCTGGTATTTAATTCTCCCGCCCAGGTGAAGCGCTATGGAGCCAGGGCAAAGGCTGCGGGAAAATCAGTAGGTCTTCGGGTGAATCCAGAGTGCTCCACACAGGAAGGGCATGCCATTTATGATCCCTGTGCGCCTGGTTCCCGTCTGGGGACGACTTCGGCTCAGTTTGAGGAAGAAATACTTCCCCTTCTCGATGGACTGCATTTTCATACCTTATGCGAGCAGAATTCAGATGACCTGGAAAAGACGGTGGCGGCTTTTGAAGAAAAGTTCGGAAAATACTTCCAGGGAATGAAATGGCTGAATTTAGGCGGCGGACATCACATTACAAGAGCGGATTATGATGTGGAACGTTTGATCCGGATCATAAATTACTTGAAAGAAAAGTACCAGGTGCAGATTTATCTGGAACCAGGGGAGGCTGTGGTATTAAATGCCGGCTATCTGGTATCAGAGGTTTTAGAGATCGTGCACAATGAAATGGATATTGCCATTTTGGATACTTCGGCGGCCTGTCATATGCCGGATGTATTGGAAATGCCGTATCGTCCTCCGGTGAAAGAGGGAAAAATGCCGGGAGAAATGCCGTATACCTACAGGCTTGCCGGGCCTACCTGTCTGGCAGGGGACGTCATTGGGGATTATTCCTTTGAGAAACCTTTAAGGGAAGGCAGCCGAGTAGTATTTGAGGATATGGCTCTTTATACTATGGTGAAAACGAATACGTTTAACGGAATGTGCCTGCCGTCTATTGTATATAAAAAGAGGGATGGAAGCTGCGAACTGGTACGCAGTTTTGGATATGAGGATTTTAAAAACCGGCTTTCTTAAAAGCCGGTTTTTTAATCAAAAAATTTTTTGAAAATCTTCTTGACTTTGACGCTGCGGAAACTTGTACACTCTTTATAACAGCAAAAGACAGACCAAAACAGAACTGCCAAAAGGCAGGCGGTTTTAATAACAGGAAGGTGCAGGAGGAAGACATGGAGTATGGTATACGGGAATTAGCACAGATGGCAGGGGTCAGCGCGCGGACCCTGCGCTATTACGATGAGATCGGGCTCTTAAAGCCTCTTTATACTACAGAGGCGGGCTATCGTTATTATGGGGAGAAGGAAGCGGAACTTTTGCAGCAGATTTTGTTTTACCGTGAACGGGGAATGGGGCTGCAGCAGATATCCAGGATCATCCATGAGGATAGCTTTGACGTATTTAATGCTTTGGAAGAACATCTTTTTGCACTGGAGTCGCAGAGGGAAAAGATTGACCGCCTGATTTTTGCTGTGAAGAGGACGATGGCGTCCATGAAAGGAGAGATTACTATGGATACACAGGAGAAGTTTCAGGTATTTAAAGAAAAAGTTGTGCGGGAAAAGGAGGAGGCTTACGGAAAAGAAAGCCGTGCCAAATATGGAAATATGGCTGTGGAGGAAGCCAACCGCAGAATCCTTGACATGACAGAAGAGGACTATGAAAGATTTCAGAATCTTGGAGAGGAAATTTTAAAACAATTGGAAGAGGCCGTCCGCGAAGGAGAAGATCCCAGGGGCGAGAAAGGGAAAAGGATCGTAATGCTTCATAAGGAATGGCTGGGTTATACCTGGAAAACATACAGTGAGCAGGCGCACAAAGGGCTTACAGCCATGTATGTGGAGGACGAGAGGTTTACCAAGTATTATGACCGCCAGATACCTGGATGTGCAAAGTTTTTAAAAGAGGCGGCAGAATACTGGGTAAGTAAAGAAATTGGGTAGGATGATTTCGAGAATTCTGTAAGATAACAACAACATTATGAGGTAAAAGAATTTACATCGCTGGTGTACGAATAATAAGGGCGATTTGTATTCTTAATATTTATGGCAGGCTATCTTATGTGAAGGCCTGCCATTTTGCGCTAAACTGTGGTGTTTATGTATATATTTCTTAGGTCGGTTTTGCA
>DWYZ01000177.1 GCA_019118425.1 Candidatus Blautia faecavium
ACAGAAAAAAATATTCTGGAAAAAATTTGGGATGTTAATGAAAAAATTATAAAAGAATGATACTTTACAGAAATTTAACACAGTATATGCAAAAGATTTAACGAAAGATAAGTATACTGAATAAAAATATGGAAAAGTAAAAGAGAAAAGCAAGACGGAGGAAAAGACATGATTTATTTAGTAGAAGACGATGAGAGTATCAGGGAACTGGTGGTTTATACGCTGAAAAGCCAGGGAATGGATACAAAGGGATTCGAACGGCCATCACTATTTTGGAAGGCCATGGAGAAGGAACAGCCTTCCCTGCTTCTGCTGGATATCATGCTTCCTGAGGAAGATGGAATCTCTATATTAAAAAAGATACGTATGCGTCCGGATACAAGAAAACTGCCCATCATCATGCTTACTGCCAGGGGAAGCGAGTATGACACAGTAGTGGGACTGGACAGCGGGGCAGATGATTACATCCCCAAGCCTTTCCGTATGATGGAACTGATTTCCAGAATCAGGGCCCTTCTTCGGCGTGCGGAAGACTCCGGAGCAGAAGAGTATCAGATCGGAAGTCTTTATGTGAATCCAGCCAAGCATATCGTTACGGTAGATCAGGAGCCGGTAAGTCTGACTTTAAAAGAATATGAGATGCTTTGCCTGCTTTTAAAGAACAGTGGAATGGTACTTTCCCGGACTCAGCTTTTAAACCAGATCTGGGGATACGAGTTTGACGGAGAGAGCAGAACAGTGGACGTACATATCCGTACCTTAAGACAAAAACTGGGAGAGGCAGGAGATCTTATTGAGACGGTCAGGGGCATTGGATATAAGATCGGTGGAAAATAAAAGAGTATGAAGAAACAGGAGATTTCCTGTTTCTTTTTTTTAGGAAAGTATGCTATACTATCCCAATGAGTACACAATGAAATTTATAGCTTTGAAAGGATAATAAGTGTGGAAAGTTTGGAAGTAAACTTCCAAATCCACCATTATTGACGCAGCCAACGTACTCCGTGAGTAAAGTGCGTCAGAAGGAGGAAACAATGAAAGCATTAGTGATCGCTGAAAAGCCTTCCGTGGCCAGAGACATTGCCCGGGTCCTCCACTGTGGACAGAAGGGAAACAGTTTTCTGGAGGGAAAGGAGTATGTAGTGACCTGGGCCCTTGGACATCTGGTCACCCTTGCTGACCCGGAGGATTACGATAAAAAATATACAAAATGGGAGATATCCACCCTTCCTATGCTGCCCAAGGAAATGAAGCTTGTAGTTATCCGCCAGACAGCAAAGCAGTATCAGGCGGTAAAGACTCAGCTGTTCAGAAAAGACATCGGCACCATAATCATAGCCACAGACGCCGGAAGGGAAGGCGAGCTTGTGGCAAGGTGGATCCTGGATAAGGCAGGCTGCCATAAGCCCATCAAGAGATTATGGATTTCTTCTGTCACAGATAAGGCGATTAAAGATGGATTTCAAAATCTAAAGGATGGGCGGGAGTATAATAGCCTGTACCAGGCGGCAGTGGCGAGAGCAGAGGCAGACTGGCTGGTGGGAATGAACGGAACCCGGGCTCTTACCTGTAAATACAACGCCCAGCTTTCCTGCGGCCGTGTACAGACCCCTACGCTTGCCATGATCGCAAAGAGAGAGGAAGAAATACGAAGCTTCCAGCCTAAAGAATATTATGGACTTACGGTTTTAGCCGGAGATGTGCGATGGACCTGGAGGGATGAGAAGAGTAAAAGCTACCGTTCTTTTCAGAAGGAACGGGTGGAAAAGATCCGGGAGGAGATAGCCCAAGGCTTCCTGGAAGTGGCAAATGTTTCTTCCAAAGAAAAAAAATCTTTTGCCCCAGGGCTTTACGACTTGACTACTTTGCAGCGGGAGGCGAACCAGAAATATGGTTTTTCCGCCAAAGAAACCTTAAACATCATGCAGCGGTTATATGAAAACCATAAGGTACTTACCTACCCCAGGACAGATTCCAGATATATCGGCAGGGATGTGGTCCCTACCATAAAAGAACGGTTAAGGGCCTGCGGCACAGGGCCCTATAAGAAGCTGGCAGGCGCGCTTTTAAATAAGCCCATCCAGACGAATGGAAGTTTTGTGGATGATAAAAAAGTAAGCGACCATCACGCCATTATTCCTACAGAGCAGTTTGTTCAGCTGGATCATATGACAAATGAGGAACGGAAGATTTACGATATGGTGGTGCGCAGATTCCTAAGCGTGCTGTATCCGCCCTTTTTATATGAACAGGTGACTATGGAAGGAAAATCGGCAGGGCATTCTTTCGCAGCCAGCGGCCAGGCAGTAAAAAGCCTTGGCTGGAAGGAAGTATATGAAGGCGGGTACCAGGAAGAGGAGGAAGAGGGAGACGGACAGAAGCTGGAAAATCAGAGGCTTCCTCTTCACACCAAAGGAGAACGGTTAAAAATTGAAAGTATTTCTTTAAATACAGGAAAGACCAAGCCTCCAGCGCATTTTACGGAGGCGACTCTTTTAGCGGCCATGGAAAATCCGGTGAAATTTATGGAAAGCAAGGACGCAGCCGCGGCAAAAACCCTGGGAGAGACCGGCGGGCTTGGAACCGTTGCCACAAGGGCGGATATTATAGAAAAACTGTTTCACACCTTCCTTATGGAAAAAAGGGGAAATGAAATTTATATTACATCCAAGGCGAAGCAGCTTTTGGATTTGGTTCCCGGAGATTTAAAAAAGCCGGAGCTGACGGCAGACTGGGAACGGAAGCTCTCTGACATTGCTAAAGGAAAAATGCGTCAGGAGACTTTCTTAAAAGAAATCAGGGAATATACCTGTGAGATCGTAGAGGAGATCAAGACCGGAGAGGGAGCTTTCAGGCATGATAATATCACCAACAAGATCTGCCCAAGATGCGGAAAGCGTCTTTTAGCCGTAAACGGAAAGAACAGCCGTATGCTGGTATGTCAGGACAGGGAGTGCGGCTACAGAGAGACAATAGCCAGGATGACCAACGCCCGCTGTCCAAAGTGCCATAAAAAGATGGAAATGATCGTAAAGGGAAAAGAAGAGACCTTTGTATGCGCCTGCGGCTATAAAGAAAAGCTTTCCGCCTTCCAGGCGAGAAGAGAGAAAGAAGGCGCAGGAGTAAATAAAAGAGACGTGCAGAAATACATGAAGCAGCAGCAAAAAGAAGCCAAAGAGCCGGTAAACGATGCTTTCGCAAAGGCTTTGGCAGGAATCAAGCTGGATTAAAGGAAAAGAGGAGAGACATATGCGAAGAGAGGTTTCTCTGGAAGAAATTTCAGACGGCCGTCTATATGGGCCGAACGATATGGTAAAGGCAGACTGCCAGGATTGTACGGGCTGCTGGGACTGCTGCCTGGGAATGGGAGAGTCCATTGTTCTGGATCCTTTGGATGTGCACCGGCTGTGCATGAACTTAAAGAAGAGTATGGAGGAACTCCTTTCCAGGGAGATTTCTCTTGGAGTGATGGATGGAAACATCCTGCCCTATCTTAACATGACCGGAAAGGACGAAAGATGTGTATTTTTAAATCAGGAGGGAAGGTGCGCCATCCATCCTTTCAGACCCGGGATCTGCCGGCTGTTTCCATTGGGAAGATTTTATGAAAATAACAGCTATCAGTATTTCCTTCAGGTACATGAA